>JACDEG010000286.1 GCA_013816505.1 Pyrinomonadaceae bacterium
CACAGATACAGCCGCCGCCGGGCGTGCGCCCGCCCGGACGCGAGAGTGTGCCGACGCCCGCGCCGGGTGAGTTGCCGCTTGATGTGCCGCCGGTCGCGTCGGACTTTCGTCCGGCCTCAGCGCCGTTCCCTGTGCTCGAACGGGTCGGCGTGCGAATGGGCGACCAGCGCCCGCTCGCGTTGCGCGAGGCCATCGAGATGGCGCTCGCCAACAACAAGGACATCGAGGTGTCGCGCCAGAACGTGCGCGCCGCCGAGTTCGATTTGGCTGGCGCGCGTGGTGTCTACGACCCGCGCTTCACTTCGTTCTCTTACTACGAGCGCGCTGAGACGCCGACCGGCAGCTTCCTGAGCGGCGGCGCGAATGGCGCGGTGACGCAGTCCGGATTCTTCGGGACGGCGGGCTTTGAGGGGCTGACGCCGAAGGGCGGCGGCGGTTACCGCGTCGATTTTTCGAGCAGCCGCGTCACGACCGACAACCAGTTCGCGACGCTCAACCCGCAGTTCCCGTCGGCGCTAACCTTTAACTACACGCAACCACTGCTGCGCGGCTTCGGCTTCGACCAGAACCGCCGCTTGATCGAGATCGGTAAGAAGAATCTGAGCTTGACCGACGCGCAGTTTCGTCAACGCGCGATTGAGACGATCACCGGCGTGCAGCGCGCCTATTGGGATTTGGTCTTCGCGTTGCGCAACCTACAGATCCAGCGCGACACGGTGCGAGATGCACGCACGCAGCTTGAACATAACAAGCGCCTCGTTGAACAGGGTGTGCTCGCACCGATTGATGTCGTCGCGGCGGAGGCGCAGGTGTCGGGTTTTGAGCAGAGCGTCTACAGCGCGCTCGATGATGTGGGCCGTGCGGAGAACAATTTGAAGAACCTGATTGCGGAAAACCGCGAGTCGCCGTTGTGGAACGTGGCACTGGTGCCGACCGATGCGGTCGATTTGAAAACTCCGCCGGTCGGGCTGGCAGACGCCATGGAAGGCGCGCTGCGCAGCCGGCCCGAACTTCGGCAGTCGGACGTGGCGCGCGAGATCAACGAGATCGAACAGCGCTTCGCGCGCGAGCAGACGCGGCCACAGGTCGACCTCGTCGGCAGTTACGGGCTGGTGGGTTTGGCCGGCTCGCTCGACTCGGCACGCGCGGTCAATCCATTCACCGCCAGCAACACGCAGTTACGCGAGCGGATCAATCAACTCTCGCAACTGGGCGGCCTGCCACCGCTCGCGGAACCGCCGCTGCAAGTCTTCCCCGATGTGCTGATCGGCGGCTACGGCCAGTCGTTCACGAACCTGGCCGCGAACCGCTTCACCAACTTCCGCGTCGGTGTGCAGGTCAGTCTGCCGTTTAAGAACCGCACCGCCGAAGCGCAACTCGGACGGTCGCTGGTTGAGCGTGACCGTCTGCGCGTGCAGCGCGAACAGTTGGAGCAGTTGATTCAAGTCGATGTTCGCAACGCTTTGCAGTTGATGCTCACCGCCGAATCGCGCCTGCGCGCGGCAGCCACGGCGCGCTCCGCGTCAGAGCAGCAGTACGCCAGCGAGCAGCGCAAGTTCGACGCCGGACAGTCAACGTTCTTCCTGGTCCTTGAGCGGCAGACGGCGCTCGCGACTGCGCGCGGCAACGAACTGCGCGCGCAGACCGAACTCAACAAGGCCGTCGCCGAACTGCAACGCGCCACCGGCAACGCGCTCGAAGCGAACAGCGTTCAAGTGAGCGTGAGGTGAAAGAAAGATGCTGGATGTCAGATGTCAGTGAAGCTCCAAACCTTGGAATCGAACCATCCAAGACTTGGGACGAGTCGCCTTTTGTGTCCCGTTAGGGACAACTCGAAAATAGCCCAGCAATTTATTGCTGGGACGAGGACTGCGGCGGCAGAAGAGTTCAACCGTCCCTCACGGGACTGCGCACAAATATCAGTAGTGGGTCAGTTTGAAATTCTAAGCCAGTATTGATGCGGCCCTAATTCTCAAACTGACCCACTGCCCAAATATCGCATTCCATACCCAGCAATGAATTGCTGGGCTATTATCAACCGTCCCTGCCGGGACGAAGATGAAACCAATGGCCCAATGATGCGTATTTCGATTGGGTCTCAAAGGCGAGGTCGATAAGTTTCCACCAACCTCTAGCCTCTGCCCTTGTCCCATTTGAATTTGACGGTGACCCACAGCGGCCAGTGATCGGACATCTCGACTTGCCGCGCGATTCCGCTGGCGCTGGTCTCGAACCCACGCAGCCATAGCCAGTCGAGCTTGAGCTTGATGATGAACGTTCGCCACGTCGCCTGACCATCTTTGAATGGGGTCGCGAAGCCTGCCGCTTCAAAGACGCGCCGCGCCCCCTCGACATCCTTTTGTTTGATCGTGTTGAAGTCGCCGAGCACGACCACACGCTCGATTCGCGGGTATCGTTCGAGGTCAGTCAGCACGGCGCGCAACTGATCCATCTTCTTCTCCATCACGACGCGCGTCTCGGCGTGAATCGTGTAGACGCGCACGTCGGTCGCGCCGAGCCGCACGGTCGCACCGAGCGCCACGCGCCGCCGGTGTCCCGGCCCCTCGTGCGGCAGTACGATCCGCTCGACATCCGAGAGCGGGTAGCGACTCAAGATCGCGACGCCCGTTTCATCCTCTGACTGTTCGCTGTTGGCGCGCGGCGGCGCTGCCCAGGCGTAGTGCATGCCGAGCGCGTCGGCCATCACGCGCGCGGTGTTGATGCGGTCAGTGCGTCCCTTGCCGCGGTCGGCCTCTTGCAGCCCGATGACTGCCGCGCCGCCGATCTGTGAATCATCGCGAAGTAACCCGATCAACTCGCGCAACTCATCGCCGCCGCGCCAACGCATATTGTAGGAAACGATTTTGATTTCATCCGGGGTGCCGGCAGGCGCGCCGCCGGGCTTGATGATGCCGCCGCCGGTCTCCAAGAGATTCGTCTTGTCGGGATTCGTCTTGTCGGACGGCATCGCGTCGATAATGGTGCGACGGATTGCGGTCGCCGGCGGCGCGAGAGCGAGTAGCAGACAGCAGCAGCAACCGGCGAGGAAAAATATGTGGCGAAAAGATTTGTGTTGACAGGAAGTTTGTGAACAGGATTTGCGCTGACACCGGGCGAAGCTTCCGGCTGTGCGGTTCTTTATTTTCATGGCGAAGCGTGCGAAGCGTACGGTGCGTCGCCGGCGAGAAAGCGTGCGGCGCGCGGCAAGATGCGGTAATGACAATCGGCGGCGTCGAGCACTTCGCCGTCGGTATTGACCTTAATCACGCGGTCGAAATGCATGGTGATTTCGCGGGCCTGAAAGTAATTCACGCGCGGGTCTTCGAGGTGGTCGCCGCCGGACACGCTCGTCAGCAGCGTGACAAATTCAAGCGTCGGCATCTCCGCGATCAGGCAGACATCGAGCAGCCCGTCGTCGATCACCGCGTGCGGTGCGATTAATCGTCCGCCGCCGACCAGCCGCGAGTTACAGACCGCGAACATCTCGATACTCATCTCGCGCTCGACGATGCGCTCTTGCTCGACGACGCGCAGGCGAGCCGTGACGTGCTCGTAGTCCATCAACACCTGCGCGCCGCCGATCAGGTACGCGAGCTTTCCGGCAACCGTCTTCAACTGCGGGTTGACGGCTGATGACACCTCGGCGATGAAGCCGCCCGCCGAGACGTTGATGAAGTGGCGGTCGTTCAGCATCCCGACATCCACCTGAATCGTGCGCTCTTCGAGCAGCAGGTTGATGGCCTCCGAGACATCTTCGGGCAGCCCCAGCGCGTCGGCGAAGTCGTTGCCGGTGCCGAGCGGGATCAACCCGAAGGTGATCTGCTCTAACCCACCGTCAACGCCTGCGACGCCGTTCAAAACTTCGTTAAGCGTCCCGTCGCCGCCGCCGACGAACAGGTGGTCGTAGCCGTCGCGCACGGCCTGCTCTGCCGCCGCGCCGGCGTCCCCTGCCGCGATTGTCATCACAATGTCCATTTCGCCGTGCGCCGCGCGCAGGCGCCCGTTGATGTTTTGCAGGTAGTCCGGTGCGGCGTCGGTGCCGGAAACCGGGTTGATGATTAATCTTGATTTCATAAGTTGAGCAGTTTTCAGTTTTCAGTTTTCAGAAACTTGCTGCTGACTAATTATCGTCGCTCATGTTGACCATTAGTGCATGCTGAAAACTGAAAACCGAAAACTAAAAACTAACCTCCATCCCATCGCGCGCCTCGATGATTTCACCATCCCAAAGTTTTTTGCCCTCAGCGGCCATGTCGACGCCGTCCCACTCCGGGTAGAGGTGCGTCAGCAATGCCCGGCGCGTCCCAGCGCGGCCCGCGATTTTCAATGCTTCTTCAAGCACGAGATGCGTCTTCACCGGCGACGTGTGCGGGAAGGAACACTCGATTATCAGCAGGTCAACGTCGCGCGCGAAATCAGAGAGCGATTCGACGTAGCCGGTGTCCGAGGTGTAGACGAACGACGCCCCGGTATCGTCGGTCAGGCGAAGGGCGAGACTCTCGCGCGTATGCGGAGTCGAGAATGTCTCCGCGTGCAGGCCGCCGAAGACGTCAAACCTGGTGCGTGGCGCGACCTCACGAATTTCGAGCGGGAAAGGTTGTTTCATGAGTTCGTAGTTGCCGGCGCGATCAAACGTGTGCAGCAGGTCTTGCGTCCCGCGCGGCCCATAAATCACGAGCGGCTTGCGGCGCGATTGCGTCTGCGGGGCGTACTTGGTGCCGAATAGAAAAGGCGCGAGTCCGCCGACATGATCGAGATGAAAATGGCTGATCCAGATCGCGTCGAGTCCGACCCAGTCGACGCCTTCACGGGCCAGCCCGTGCGCCGTCGCCGCGCCCGCGTCCAGCAGCAGCGTCCCCGCGCCGGTGTCGAGCCAAAAAGCGGACTCTGCGCGCTGCGGGTGCGGGACGGACGTACCTGATCCAAGGATAATTAACTTCATCGCGGAACCACTTGACGGGCAGGAGGCTAACAACACATCACGCGCCGCGTCAAATCGGTTGCCGAGCAGTCATGTTAATTCAGGAAGGTCGTTGGAGGGTTTTCGTCAGAAGTGAGTGCTGAAAGAATGATTCGTCGAAAACTGCTTCGACAGGATGGACGTGCGGCGGGGCGGCGTTGGCTCCAATGGTTCACGAAAGTAAAACCACCCGTCAGTAGAGAGACTCTGCTGACGGGTGGTTTGTTAGTTGGGAAGTAGAGGGGGCGTTACTCTTTGCCGCGTGCTGCCGCCCGGCGCCTGCGTGCCCCGGCCGCGATGCCGGCCAGTCCCGTGCCGAGCAATATCATCGTCGCCGGTTCAGGGATGACGCGCGAAGAAGCGTTCGGCCTCTGGAACAGCAGGAACGGTTCATTGGAGAGGGGTTGGCTATCACGCAACCCGAACTGAATGGTGAACAGCGGCCCGCCGTTAACCGCCGTCGCGCCGAAGAAGTCGACGAAGTCGCGCGCATCGGTTGCTTCGTCAGAAAAGACGCTCGGGAACAGCGAGGATGTGCGCGGAATGCCGGAGCCTTGCGCGAAACTCAGGCCGTCGTTGTCGTTCGAGGTCGTAAAGCCGGCGGGGACAAACGACGGGTAGGGTGTTACGTCCTCCGCGTCGTTGGGTTGGCCGGCGGGGTCGAGCAGTTCGTTGGCGAGACGGGTCCAGTCCGTGCCGGTGTTGTTGGTAATGCGTTTGACTACGGTGTAGTTGCGATTAACGTCGAGGCCGCTGATAAGAAGGACGCCGGGGCCAGCCGCGGTCCAGTTTTCGTTGATAGTGATTGTGCTGGTCGCGTTATTGAACACGACCGAGAATCCGACCGCCGAGATACCTTGATTCGCCGGCGCGTACAGCGTGACGACCGGATCGGCCTGCGCGACGAGCGCGCCGCAGACGGTCAGGGACGCCGCTCCGACCAAGGCAAGAGCGAATCTTTTAATAGTCTGAAACATGAGTGGGTTTTTCTCCGCATTGAGATAGCGGGTTCAAGCTTCGCTCACGTGTGCGAAACTTTATTGAACGAGGGGTAGAAGAAGGTAAACCTTGAAATACCCTCGTAAGGACGGAATGCGCAATGCAATTTCCTTGAACATAATGACGCAAAACATAATTTTTTTGCATGGGACCATCCGCCCATTTTGTGTGGCACAATTGTGCCGGTAGCACACGCCGCCAGCATGCATGGACGACATTCAATGTGATGCGGGAGGTTGTGAGGGTAAGCTCGGTCACTTACTAAATGGAGAAACTAGGGAATGGTAGAGCGATGGTCGTGTCGCCGAAGACGGATATTTATAACACCTAGAGACACAGAGATTACACAGAGAGCACGGAGAGACGCGCTTTGAAACGTCAAGGCTGTTTGGATGTTCTCTGTGCTGCCTCCTGCTTTCTGTGTCGTGTCAGTGTCCAGAATCTCGTCCGCTCTGATTTAGTCAGCGGCGACTAGAGGGGCAGTTCAGGGGGCGTCTATCAGCCTTGACCCACGCGCACACGTTGCGTTACACCATAGCGAAAGAAATTCGAGCCGGCGTTTGGTGAAGGATCACGAGGGCATGCACGGCATTGTTTCGTTGCTCGATGATGAGCATTACGCCCTGGTCGAAAACATCTGGGTGGAACTGGAGGAAAAGTTCGGCGTGCGCGGCGCGTACGTGACGCCCTTCCCGCATCTCTCTTACCAAGTCGGCGCGGGCTATAACGTCGAGAGGGTCGGCGACATTCTGCAGGAGATGACTCAGGATTTGTTACCCTTCCGAATCAGAACCGCCGGTCTCGGTATCTTCACACTTAACCATCCCGTCCTTTACATCCCCATCGTGCGCAGCCCGGAACTGTCGGCGTTGCACCAGCGGCTGTGGGACGCGGCGGCCAAAGACGCGCTCGGCGTGGTCAGTTATTACCAACCGGAGATGTGGATGCCGCACATCACGCTGGCGCACGGCGACATCGACCGTGACCGGCTCGCGGAGATCGTGCGTGCGCTCAGCAGGTCGGATTTCCACTGGGAGGCGACCATCAGCAACCTCTCTTTGATCTACGATACGGGAGCTAAACAGGGACTATTGTGCCGCTACAATTTCGGCGGCGAGGGCGGTTGTAGGTGAAAGGGTTTGATGGAAGATGAGCATGAGTATCGAAGGAATTGAACTAGACGCGCTGGCCGTTTTTTCGCACCCGGACGACGCGGAGTTGACGGTCGCGGGCACGTTGTTGAAGTTGAAGCGGCAGGGCTATCGCACCGGCGTGGTCGACTTGACGCGCGGCGAGATGGGGACGCGCGGAACACTCGAAGGCCGCGCTGAAGAAGCGCGTGAAGCGGCGCGCATCCTCGGACTAGACGTGCGGCTCAACCTCGGACAGCCGGACGGCCACGTGCATGTGACGGAAGAATCAAGGCGTGCGATGGTGCGCGTGATTCGCACGCACTGCCCGAAGGTGATCTTCACCGCGCACTGGGACGACCCGCACCCCGACCACGCGGCAACCGCGCGCCTCGTCCGCGAAGCGGCGCGGCTCGCCAGCATGCGCCGTTACGACGAGGAGACGGGGCTGTCCGCGGCGCAGATGCCGGCGCTCGCGCACTCGGTCTATTCGCGCCTCGTCGTGCCGTCGTTCATCGTCGACGTGTCGGAATTTGTAGAGGGGAAAATGAGTTCGATCCGCGCGCACGCCTCGCAGTTCCACCGCCTGGATTCAGACGAGCCGCGGACGCGCATCAGCGAAGCGACCTTCCTCGACCAACTCGAAAACCGGATGCGCTACTACGGCTCGCTGATCGGCGTCGCGGCGGGCGAACCCTTCTACGTCCGCGAGGCGCTCAACATCGACGACCCCATCGCATTACTCACCCGCCCGATGAACATCTACTCGTGAACGCGGAAAGCAGAAAGCAGCACACAGAACACGGAATACCGGAGACCAGCACCGCAACAGCCCTCCCCTTTCAGTATTCCTGTCTTCATTCATCCCTCATCCCTCCGCCCTGAAGCCGGGACACATTTCATAAACATGCCTCCAGATTGAGTTTAAGACTACAATCAAGCAACTCCCAGAGGCTTGTTTGCTGTTTGAGCAGTTCCGTGACGGCTCTCACCAGGCTCA
>JACDEG010000733.1 GCA_013816505.1 Pyrinomonadaceae bacterium
AGAACTGCGGTCAAGCATCTGAGGTGTTCGGGTTAGCCGGCGTGAAAGTTTATGGACGAGTTTTTGAAGATGCTGGAGACCTTGCTTGATGTGTTCGAAGTCGGGCAAAGTCCGCAGACGTTTCTCATCCTCATCGGTCTGGCGTTCGCGCGCATCCTGTCGTTTCTTGTGATCGTGCCGTTCTTCGGCGGGTCGGCGGTGCCGGGGCGCGTCAAAGTCGCGACCGCGACGGCGTTCGTGCTCATCTCATACCCGGCGCTGGCGGGCGATCTGCCGAAGGGCCAGCCGCTGCCGTTCGGCGCTGTCGGGTTCATCGCGCTGCTCGCCAAAGAAACGCTTGTCGGGTTTACGCTCGGTTTCGTCGCGACGCTCATCTTCGAGGCGATTCAGGTCGCCGGGCGAATCATCGACTCGCAGCGCGGCGCGACGATGGGCGAGATGTTCGCGCCGCAGCTACAAACGCGCGTCTCCGAAATCGGCCAGTTCAAGGTGCAATTCGCCATCATGCTGTTTCTGTTAATCGGAGCGCACCGCCCGTTCCTTGCCGCGCTGGTCCACAGCTTCGAGATCATCCCGGCGCTCGGCTTTCCGAAACTCGTGGGCGGGTGGTCGCCGATGCTTGCATCTTTCGTCACTCTCACTGGCGGGGTGTTGGCGATAGGCGTCCAACTCGCCGCGCCCGCCATGATCGCATTGCTGCTGACCGATCTGTTCTTCGGCATCATCAACCGCGTCGCGCCGCAGATTAACGTTTTCTTCCTCAGTCTGCCAGTCAAAATGGTGGTCGGGTTGCTCGTCGTGCTACTCGCCCTGCCGCTTTACAAGGATCGTTACATTTACTATTTTGGCGAGGCTTTCAAGTCATTCGAGCAACTGATTCGCTCACTTGGCGGCGCGTATTAATTCTCGGATGCGCGCTTTTTCGCCGTTTGGGTGTCCGGGCGCGGATCGTCGGTGATGGCGATGGCGCGTGCGGGCGAGCCACGAGTGACCGGAAGCACATCGCCCCCTAAAAAAAAATCTGAAAAAATGCCTTCCGGCAGGAAACATTTTCGCGATTCTGCCGATAACTCTTTTACAAGCTATTTTTCCGTGCGAATAATTTTGAAAAATCGCTTTTCGCCAAAGTAGTCGTGAATTGGTCAGACCTATAACATTATGGTTTGGTAAAGAATAAGGAGAAATGAGGATGAAGTCTCAAGGTGTCGGTCACAACAAACCGGTCAGGCACGTCGAGTGCGATGACGACGCCAAGAAATGGCACGGTTATGTCAACCACGGCGACGACGATGATGACCACTGTAAACTGGACATATGTAAACTGGACATAAAAAAACTCCTCAAAGACCATCAGAAGGAGGAGGCCGAGGCCTTAGCCGAAGAGCAACGTATCCAGGCGGCTGCCGAGCAACGCGCCCAGGACGAAGCGATTCAGCGGGCGCGCGAAGACGCCGACCGCCGCGCCCGCATTGATGCCGCCGCCCAATCGCGCGACGAGGCCCGGCGCAGGGACGAAGCCAAGACCAGAGACTTGAAGTTTAAAGAAGAGACGAGGGTCGTCGCGCAGCCCGTCCTGATTACCGAGCGGGTGGCGTCCCGCGACGGGATCGAGCGCTCGCAGAGCTTTTTCGCGACGAAGTACGCGCGCCGCGTCGAAACGCCGCGCGCTGAGAATCATCAAGCGCTTCCCCGACTGAAGGAGAACGAACCAGACGACAACGAACGCTAACTGGAACCATACAATCAACTCTCTGCCGCGCGAAATTGGCTATTGATAGCGAATCTCCGGTGTGTGGCCCTCACCCGACACGCACCTTACACTCCGCTACCTTTGGAGCGAAGTTGCGTAGGTGAGGAACGAGGACACACACCCGTGAGCATCACCAAAACCCCCAACACAAACGACGCCACTGCGTCCCTAACAATCGCGGTCCAGTTCGAACAGCAAACATTCGGCGAACGACATGACGCCCCCCCGAGCGTCACCACAATTGATTCGACGGTTGCCGCGGACTCTGCCGCCAACACCCCTGCCGCCGATGACGCGGGCGATGCTCAAAGCGGGCAGACCACAATCACTGTGATTACTGCGGTGACCGCCGCCGGCGGCGAGACTGGAACCTCCGAACAGCAGCAGGTTGCGGTCATCGAACTGCAACTCGACGCCGACCGCACCCGGTACGATCTGACGAAAGCGTTCACGGCTGAAAGCACACCGACTACGACCCCGCCCACTGCCTTGACAAGTTCGACGCCCGACCCCATACGGTTGATGTTGTATAGGGAAATCGGCATCGGCCCGACCACGTTCGATCCGTTTACTGATGCGGATTTGAATAGGCAAGTCTTCATGCGCATCTATGACTGGTTCGCGGAGGTGCAACACCCCAACTCAGTTGCGGAGTGGGGAACGCTCGGCGAACAGTTCGGCGGGTGCGTGATCGAATGTCTCGACTACTCGAAAAATTTGATCGAGGCCGGCGGATTGGGAGATAGCACAAGTAACGAGTCGATGATGATCGCAATGG
>JACDEG010000734.1 GCA_013816505.1 Pyrinomonadaceae bacterium
GACCGCGAGACTGCTCGAGACCAATAGCAATCTTGTTGCCGGAAAAGCGCGCCCTTAATTTTGTGACCCACCGAGTCGAGCGCTTCAGGTGTATGCTTGATAATGAACTGCTCTCTCTTACCAGTGACGAGATCAACCAGGCAGACGTCATGCTTTTTGTCTGACCAGTCGATACCGACGAGGGCTGCGAAGTGTTCCATAAACTTCTCCTATATATATAAGGTGTAGGGATCGAAGGTTCTCTGGAACATGCGTGCTTCGGCTCAGCGAAATCGTTATAGTAGAGTCGTGCTCTAGCAACGTCATCTGAGTATTCGTTGGAGAGCGAAAGCGGCGCGTGGGTGTGCGAAGAAGTTGTTATAAGCGTCGGAACCGCTGGCGCATGCAGATTCGTCACACCCGCGTGCATGTTCCAAGTTCTTCTCTAAACCTAAGACTCAAGCAAGGCTGTTGTCGAAGGCTGTAAGAAGAAAATGAACCTGGAACACCTATAACGGCATGCACCCGACCGCGAATAGCGCGGCTTTCATCCGTTAGCTTGAATGCCTGTTTAGTTGCGTGCGCGGCGGGTGAGATACTGTGTTGAGAGTCAAGCTATTTTTCCCCATTCAGGATCAAACGGCTTACCCGTCTTCAACACTCCGTAAGCGAGATGGATGAGCTTTCTCATCGCCGCTGCGATGACACTCATCTTGCACTTGCCGCGCTGGCGCAGACCCTCAGCCCAGGCTTGAAAGAACGGACTACAGCGCAGGGCTGTAATGGCCGGGAAGTAGAGCGCGCGTCTGAGCCGCGCATTCCCGATCTTCGAGAGTCGTGTGCGTCCGCGCACGCTACTGCCCGATTGTCTCTCACGCGGCACCAGCCCGGCGTAAGCGGCGACCTGCCGAGCGCTCTTGTACTGCGAAAAGTCAGGCACCTCGGCCAAAAGCGCGGCGGCTGTCGTCTCGCCGATGCCGGGAATGGAGTCGAGCAACTCGCGCTGACGCTTCACGTCGGGGTGGTTGTCAATGTGTTCGCGGATGCGCGCCCCCGTCCTCTTGATCTGCTCAGAGAGATGGACGATCAACTCCTCGACGGACTCGCGCACGGCGCCGACTGAGATGCCGGAGGAGAGGCGGTTCTCTTCTGCGGTGCGCATCTCGACCAAAGACTCCAAGCGACGCACAAGTGCTTGAAGTTCCTGCACTTCACGCGCGGGCGGATGCCAGGCTGGGGGCTTGCGCTCCACGCAGAAGCCAGCGATCAGCGCGGCATCTACGCGGTCGGTCTTGGTGCGCGAGAGGTGACTCTGCGCGTAAGCTTTGATGGCCGCCGGGTTGACGATACTCACCAGATGATCTTGCTCGTGCAGGTACGCGGCGAGCGAGTCGCCGTAAGTGCCGGTCGCCTCCATACAGGCCTGTACCCGCGTGACCCCTTGCTTCTTCAGCCAGTCGCAGAGCCGGGTGAAGCCGTCAGGGTTGTTGGGGAAGACCTTGTGGCGGAGTTTGCCGACTGCGCGCATGAGGCAGGCGTTGAACTTCAACTTGGCGACATCGAGTCCGAGCGGCGGTAGGTTCATGATCTTGCTCCCGGTAGTTGCGGCGCCCGACCAGCCTTGCCAATGTAGGCTCTGCTCTCGGATGAGCGGCCATGAGATACTGTCCGGCCTGAGTGGCGCGCGCGGAGTGGAGGCGCCGGGGGCTTAATCTCACCCTCGGGCTCTGTGGCCGGATGCCGGGCACAGCCTCACCGGCGCCTCTTGGTGCGGCTGAAAGCTTGTCGCTTCAGCGCGCTTCAGTCAACATACAATGCCGGGCGTTAGATGCTCGCGTTGTCGTAGCCAAAATTCTCTTGCCACAGGATAGGTGTTCGATATTACTCTCAACGCTGCCTAACTAAAGCTCATTTCCACCTTGAAAGGAGTCTCATTATGAGTATTTGGCTTTGGGTGATTGCGGTTTCGCTCACGCTTTACTGGTCAATCTTCTTTTACCTGCTAACCCGCCGCCGTTGGGATGCTCCGGCACTCATCGTTGGCATTCTCCACATGCTCTTTGCCTCAATGTTTGTCGCTGCTCCAATCCGCTCATTCTTCGATCCGAATTACATTGGCTTTGAAGTGGGTCTGGTGCGTTTTGAAGGAAGATGGGCGACACTCCCATCGGCAGTGTTTCTATCCTGGGCATTGGCGGCAGCGTGGATTGCGGTATCTTACGGCAAAGGACGGTGGATGAAACTCATCGCTGTCGGTGACATTCTCTTTGCTTTGAATCTTGGTGGCGGCTTTCTCCTCGATTATGTGCGCGGAGACTTGGCTGCTTCTAAAATTCAAGGCGGCGAATTTTTCACCCTGAAGGGTACAGTAGCAGCATTGATTCCGTTGCTATTATTTGCGCTGCCATTCGTGGCGAGTGCAATCTGGGCAATGCGCCGTACACAATCGGGTGGGGCTACTCCGCCTTTTGCTCAAGGAACGCAAGAAGGTACAGATTCAGGGAAAGATACAAAAGACATCAACGGCTTTCGTTATTCTGAAA
>JACDEG010000735.1 GCA_013816505.1 Pyrinomonadaceae bacterium
GCTTCCTCCTGGCAGACCTCATGCCGTTCGGCAGGAATGCCCGCATTCACCTTGAGCACGGAGCGGACAACAAATCGAGTGAACACTACGAAACCGTGACCTACTGGTACGGCGCTCCAAGCCCTTCGCTTGTGAAAACGGACGAGATAAAGATCGGCGATGCCGGGAGCGAAAAGGCGCATCAATATGTCTCGCCGGAAGCCTCTGCGCCTTACGAGATCGCTTCGCGCTACGAGTGGGGGCCGGATACCGTCGACGGCAAAGAGATCTTTCCCGCGCACACGGATCGCGGGCGCTCCACGAAGGGCGCGTCAGAATTCACGCTGAAGATCAGGCCGCAGAATTACGGTGCGCTCCTGCGCCGTAAGCTTGATTACGCCTTCCCCAATCAGCGGGCTGAGGTCTACGTTGCTGATGAGCCGCGCCGAGGCGGTCAGCCGCGGAACCGACAGTGGAAACTGGCTGGCATCTGGTTCCTTGCCGGGTCGAATACGTGCGTCTATTCAAACCCCAAAGAGGAGCTAGGCGCGACCGTGCATATTGCCCAAACGTCCAACCGTCGTTTCCGCGAAGATGAATTTCTCATCCCGCGCCACCTTACAGAAGGGCGATCAAGCATCCACGTCCGGGTGAAGTTCACGCCGGTTGAAACACCGCTCTTCCCCGGCCACCCGCTGCCGGAGTTGGCGTGGAGTGAGATTAATTACAGCGCGTACTGTTTTGTGATGCCTCATCTCAGGGCTGGAAGACCGTAGGGCATCGTGCGGAGGTCATGCGCCCGTCGTGAATCTTCTTGACGGCTTCACGTTTGTAATCTTCGTCGTATTTTCTCATCCGCTTATTTTAGCGAGTGGATCGTCTCCTGAAAATTTAGACCACGTCATTCGTTGATGGCAGACAAAGACGCCGTACAATGAGGTCACATACTTGGAGAGCTTGCGGAAGAAGGGTTCGCCGCTGCTGCTCAGCTTTGCGGCGAATAATCCGTCGTAAAAATCCAAACAGCTCTTGACTCGAACACCTCAGATGAGTTGTTAGGCTGCGCGCCTCGATAAGATAGTCTTCACTGGCCATGTGGGCCGGCTGGGGCCGCAGGAATCTTCACCCCCTTGCTGTTCCACTTCGCGACGAAGAACGTGAGCGGGACCTCACCCGTATTCACCAACCCATGCATTACCCAGGGGGCTGCATAAAGCACATCCCCTTTAGCCGCGTGAAACTCTTTGCCATCAAGATGCCATCGCCCGGAACCCTCTGTGATAACTAGGAATTCTTCTTCTGCATGACGATGCGCAGGATGCACAGACTCACCTGGCTTAATTACCGCCACTGCTGTGAATGCGCTCGTTGTCCCATAGGTTTCACCTCTGAAGTAGGCGCGCATCTCGCCCCACCGGGCGACCTGAGAACTCGCTTCAGCCCATGTCATCACGCCGGAACGTATGGGCGCAGGCGGTTCATTGTTGCTGAAGTTGGCAGGGTAGGCGAGCCAAGCACCAGCCGTTATGGCCGCGAGGAGAGTTTGCCCTGCAAAAAAAAGACCTGTCCTTTTTAACATCATTCCTCCCAGTAAGTCTTGAGATGTAAATAGCAAGTGAAATCTTTTGTAGCTTAAAGGGTAGTGTTCTATGAAAGCACCCAGCGCGGTCGTGACCACGTTATCAATTAAAGGAACATCGCGCCCGAGAAGCGAATAGTGTAAAGAAGGGTGGCGCGCTTCGGCAAGCCAAGACCGATAGCCCGATGGAGTATTCGATACCCGTATGAAAGCATGGTTGCCGGAGACCGGCGATTGTCACATCGGTGATGACCTGGCGGAGCCAAAGTCTATCCCGTTTAGGAGAGTTCCAACCGATCACCTCCGGGCCGGAGCGCATCAACTTCAATGCGAGGATGATGCCATGACGAAGAAAAGTAAGGAGCAATTTGGAAGATATTGTCAGGTTAAGTGGCCACGGTGCAAGACAACTCAAACGGCGGTACTGTCAAGTTAAAGCGCTAGTGAGACAACAGAAGCATTCATGCGGCATCATCCGCTGATGAAAGCCTCTCTGTATCGCCGGCACCGCTTCCCTGCAGAGATCATCAGCCATGGTGTGTGGCTCTACTTCCGATTCAACTTGAGCTACCGCGATGTCGAAGAGATGATGAGCGTGCGCGGCTTACTCTTACGTATGAGACCGTCCGTACCTGGTGCCTGAAGTTCGGTCAGACTTACGCTAGAGGCTTACGTCTGCGTCGCCTCCGACCCGGTGATCGGTGGCATATGGACGAAGTTTTCATTAGGATCAATGGGCGCACTCGGTATCTGTGGCGAGCGGTGAATCAGGAAGGAGAGGTGCTCGACATTCTGGTTCAGAGCTGGAGAGACAAGAAGGCCGCGAAGAAGTTCTTCCGCAAGCTGAGGTAGGTCGTCAATAGTGGACGCCAAGTGCCGTGCTCATGCCGCCTGTTGCCGACGCATGAACTGTTGCGTGTATGCGGCTGGTGACACATACCCCAGACGCGCTTGC
>JACDEG010000736.1 GCA_013816505.1 Pyrinomonadaceae bacterium
CAACTCCAACAGTCGAATGCCGGCATCGATCTGAGCGCCGGCGGGAAGCTCATCGTGCCAGCGGGTAACATGCGCGCCACCGCGATGGTGTTGCGGCAACGAGGCTCGACGCCAGCCGCGACCGGCAGCAGTTTAATTACCGTGACGACGCAGGGCGGCGATACGGTGGCAAAGATCGCGGCGCGCTACAACGCCTCGCCGGACGAGGTCGCCAGGTTGAATGGTGTTGCCGCGAACGCTCAGTTAGAACGCGGACGACAGATCAGAGTTCCCGCATCATCAAGCGGTGGAGGGGCGGTCGCAAGGCCTGCGCGACGACGTCGGTAAGCGGGGCGAAGGCGTCCTCGCTCTTTGACGTGCGGGCAGCACAGTTCTTAATCACACGCGAGCGCGCTTTCAACTATGTGTCGAAAGCGCGCTTCTTATTTTTTCAGCGGAATCGCGATCCACCTCGCGATTCACATATCGCTTCTCATCGAAAGCGTACTTCACGCTTTAACCCTCACTTATTTGATTCACCCTCACCCCTATGCTCTTTCGCACTCAATCCGCCGCCGTCTACGGCATCGACGCCGACCTGGTTGACATCGAGGTTGATTTGACGCCGATGCGCGGCGAAGCCGACACACCCTCCTCCGTCACTATCGTCGGGCTACCCGACGCGGCGGTACGCGAGTCGCGCGAACGCATCCGCGCGGCGATTAACAATAGCGGTTTCTTTTTCCCCTTCCACAAGACGACGATCAATCTCGCGCCCGCCGACGTACGAAAAGAGGGCGCGAGTTTCGACCTGCCGATTGCGCTCGGTATCCTCGGCGCGAACGGCGACCTCGGCGAGGAGACAAGTCTGACCGACATGCTCGCCGTCGGCGAACTATCGCTTGACGGGCGAGTGCGTCCGATTCGCGGCGCGCTGTCCATCGCTGTCCGGGCACGCGATGCCGCGATTAAGTTTCTGCTGCTGCCGGAAGAGAACGCGAAGGAGGCGGCAGTGGTGGCGGGCGTGGACGTGTATCCGGTGACTGATCTGCGCGGCGCCGCCGAACTCGTCGCCGCGTTGCGCCGCGCGACAGGACGACCCGCGCCGCTCAAGGTCGACCCATCGGAGGTTCTCGCGCCGGCCAGCCACAGCGGCGTTGACTTCCGCGAGGTGCGCGGGCAACAGAGCGCGAAGCGCGCGCTTGAAGTCGCCAGCGCCGGCGCTCACAACATTCTACTGATCGGGCCGCCGGGTTCCGGCAAGACGATGCTCGCGAAGCGACTGTCGACGATTCTGCCGCCTCTCGAATTCGAAGCAGCGCTCGAGCTAACAAAAATTCACTCGGTCGCGGGGCTGACTGGCAAGGCCGGCCTCGTCACGGAGCGACCTTTCCGCTCGCCGCATCACACCATCAGCGACGCGGGCTTAATCGGTGGTGGTGCCATGCCGCGACCCGGCGAAGTCTCGCTTTCGCACCACGGCGTTCTTTTCCTCGACGAATTACCGGAGTTCGACCGCGGCGTGCTCGAAGTTCTGCGCCAGCCACTTGAAGACCAGAAGGTGACGATTAGCCGCGCGGCGATGTCGCTGACTTTCCCGGCGTCATTCATGCTGGCGGCGGCGATGAACCCGTGCCCGTGCGGATTCTGGAACGACCCGACTCGCGAATGCCGATGCACGCCGCTGCAAATTCAGCGCTACGTCGGGCGCATCTCGGGCCCGCTGCTGGATCGCATCGACATCCACGTCGATGTCCCCGCGGTGCGCTTCAAAGACTTAACCGGCGAGGCACCGCCGACGGAAAACTCAGAGGCGATTCGCGCGCGTGTGATACGGGCCAGGGATTTACAGCGCGAGCGTTTACGCGCCGAAAACATTTTCTCGAACGCCGCGATGTCGCCGCGCCACATCCGGCGCTTCTGTCGCATCGACGGCGAGTGCGAGCGGATGCTGGAGAATGCGATGACGCGCCAAGGCTTGTCAGCGCGGGCGTATGACCGTATCTTAAAAGTCAGCCGCACTATCGCAGACCTTGACGCTTCAGATTGCATCCGACCGACGCACGTCGCGGAAGCCGTCGGTTACCGTTCGCTTGATCGAACCTACTGGACGTGAACTGAAACGAGCGAGGCCAAGCGCGCGAATGCGCCAGTGGCGGCGCACACAAAGGCGAATTTAAACACTAAGGGGCAACGACGCGCCGACAGCGCCGCATCACAACCCGCGTGAGCCACCCGCAAAGACGCGCCGCAGGTTGAATCGGCAGAGCCGTCTGGTAGTTGAGATGGGTCGACCCGCGTCGGACGCATGGAGCGCGCGGCTCGGTCGTCGGTCGAACGGCGGAAGCAAACGGGGCGTCAGTCCCGTGCCGTCTGCCACACGCCTGACCGTTCGGATAAGTGGACGCAACCGAAACCGAGAAAGCGCAGACTTCAGATTACGCGCTCACGCAGCGGACGGCCGCGGGCGAGATGGGGGCGTTCGAGGAGTTGTACGCGCGGCACAACCGGCGGGTCTACAG
>JACDEG010000737.1 GCA_013816505.1 Pyrinomonadaceae bacterium
CTACAACGACGGGTACGTTCTGCCCGTCGCCATAGATCGCGGGACGACTGTGGCGGGGGCGAAGCGCGACGACCGCCGCGTGCGCGTGCGCTCGCTCAACATGGAAGAGACTGTCGAGTTCGATCTTGATGTTCCGGGAGACTCGCAGCGCGGCATTTGGCTCGATTACGTCGAAGGCATGGCGCGCACGCTCGAAGCGCGTGGCGTGCGCTTGTGCGGCGCAGACCTCGCGCTTCATTCGGACATCCCCGGCGGCGCGGGTCTTTCGTCTTCCGCCGCGCTGGAGATTTCCGTCGGCACGGCGCTCCTCGCGCTCTCCGGCGCGCGGATGGACAGAGTGGCGCTGGCGCTCGCCGGGCAGGAAGCCGAGCACAAGTACGTTGGCACGCGCTGCGGCATTATGGATCAACTCACCGTCACATGCGCTCGCGCCGGACACGCCCTGCTGATTGATTGCCGCACGCTTGAAAACATCTACATCCCTCTCGATACCGCAAGCACGGCAATCGTCGTCGCCGATACAGGCATCAAGCACAGGCTGGCGTCTTCCGCCTACAGCGAGCGGCGCGCTGAGTGCGAGCGTGCGGTCGAGATTCTGCGCGAGCCGCTTCCGCACATCCGCGCCTTGCGCGATGTCTGCGTTGCGGACTTTGAGCGGCATCAGATGATCTTGCCCGAACCCGTGCGCTCGCGGTGCAAGCACGTCGTCAAGGAGAACAAGCGCGCGCTCCTTGCCGCCCAAGCCCTGCACTCCGGCGACGTGGCGAAGATGGGAAGATTGATGAATTGCTCCCACAAGTCGCTGCGCGACGACTACGAGGTTAGCTGCGCCGAGTTGGACGTGATGGTGAAGAGCGCGCAGAGTCTTCCGGGCGCGACTCTTGGGGCGCGCATGACGGGCGGCGGGTTCGGCGGCGCGACGGTGAACCTTGTGCGCCGCGACGCTCTCGAAGGCTTCCCGGATGCGATTGCGCTTGATTACCTTTGGATAACGAACATCTCCCCGTCAATCTACGTCGTCGAAGCGAGCGACGGCGCGGCGGAAATCACAGATGGCAACGTATGAAGGGAATTTTTCTTGCGGAGAGGATTGCGCTCTTCGTTTAGTTTTCATGAGATGAACCGCACTAACAATTTGCAGATTGCAGAACTCGATGCCGATTCAAACCTGAAGGCAATGTGTCTCTAAACAATCAAATCTCAGGAGGTGTAAAGATGGGGCGTGAAGATGCGGATGTGGAGAAAACATATTCAACGCGGGAGACCGCTTCCAAGCTCCGCCGTTTAGCCGACGCGCTGGAAGCGGGCGAGAGCTTCAGAATACAGATCGCGGGCGAGCGCGTGAGTATCCCCGCCGATGCGACAATCGAAATCGAATACGAGCGTGAAGGTGCGATGGAAGAAGTGGAGGTCGAGATAAAGTGGACGCGCAAGACATAACCGTTCAAGTGTAATCACCTATGCGGTATCAGTGATTTCACGGTTGCGCGCGCCGGTTACGTTGCTTAACTTTGGTAAGCGCAATAATCAAGTCGGTTCCCGTTACACAAATTGCGGGGCGACGGGCGGAGGCGCTTGAAGGACGAGCTTCTTCCGTCAACTTAAATCCGGTTTCAAGCAAAGGAGAATTTTTCAATGAAAGTCAAAGAGATCATGTGTAGCGATCCGGCGACCTGCACGCCGGAAACTAATTTAGCGGCGGCGGCGATGCTGATGTGGGACAAAGATTGCGGGACGCTTCCCGTCGTGGAGGACGGCGGTAAGGTCGTCGGCATGATTACCGACCGCGACATCTGCATGGCGGCGGCGACCAAAGACCGCGCCCCGGCGGAGATCGCGGTGAGCGAAGTCATCAACAACACGGCGCGCACGTGCCAGCCGGAGACGGACATACGCGAAGCGTTGCGTATCATCGGACAAGAGCAGGTGCGACGGCTCCCCGTGGTTGACCGCGAAGGACGATTGCAGGGCATTCTGTCGCTCAGCGACATCGTGCTTCACGCCGAATCGGGCGCGGACAAATCTAAAGAACTTTCCGCCGCCGCCGTTTTGGAGACATTCAAGGCGGTCTGCGCGCCGCACCACACACAGCATGAGCAACCGCAGCAGGCGCAGGGAAGAGGCGCGTAAACCTTCACCAAAGCAAATAAAGGCGATTCACTGTGAATTGTGAATCGCCTTTATTTATGCCGACTACACAGCGCGATGATAGGAGCACGACAAACAGCTTCAGATACTTCATCACGCGCTTAAATCTATGACAGCACGACACTCGCTGACGCCGTAGCCGTCCATTGCCGTCACCTCGAATCTGACGCCGCCGAAGCTCACAACGTCCCCGACCTGCGCCCGCCCATGCGTGATAAGAACAAATGACGCACGATGTAATGCACGCTATTGCGGTTCGCTGTTTATCGCGGCGCGCTGGCGCGGATCGTCATGCGCGTGCCCGCGCGCAAATCCAGATTGCGGCGTCCTTGCACGAGAACT
>JACDEG010000287.1 GCA_013816505.1 Pyrinomonadaceae bacterium
CACGTGAGCGGTAACTCTGTACGCTGCTGCATCCATCCGACAATTGAGATCGCCGTGGTAGGCATATAGCAACGTTAACACGGAAGCCACCGCGTAGCGGTTTAGTTCAACGCTGGCCTTCAGCTGCGGCGCGATCAGCATCCAAGCAGCGGGGCACAAGGTTACTTGAGAAACATGCTATCGCGCCGTCAGCTGCAAGGCTTTGTTGGGCCGCCCCGTGCGATTACAAACGGGTTTCATTCCAAGCCTTTAATGCAATAACAAACCGGTCGACCAGACTAACGATATGTGACCAAAACCTCGCTAGAAGCCAGCCGAAGAAAACACTGGAAGACAAGGCAATAAATGTATCCAGAATCAGACCAGAGAAAATGAAGTGCGCATATCCAAAATACCCTCCAACTTCTCCTAACGGAAAAGGAACGCCAAACGGGATATTAAAGTGACAACACGGTGGGACGGCTTGAGCATAGCTGTAGATATTCGCACCTACAAAAAGAAGCAGTGTGCACAAGAGCCCGATTGTGAAGACTTTCCAACGCGCTTTCATTTCCAATTTCAATTAGAAAAGGCGGCCCAACGTTTGAGGTGAGTCGGGACCGACAGACGGCCGCGCGGAAGGCATGATACCCACGCCTGTAGCGCGGCCGGCTGTTGGGCCTCGCCTCGACCGAAGGGTTAGGCGTCGCTGCGCGGGGAACCCTGGCCATGTGATCGCGAGATTAGCTCGGCTTTGTCTTTGACTAGGTTTGCCGAGCGTCCCGACTCAAGGAGCGTCTTTAGATCACAGAGCACGAGGGTGAATCCTTCGGTGGCACCGACGATGGCCTCGATGTCGTCTTTCTCGAAGCCAGAGGCCTCCACGGACAGGAGAGTTGTCCCGACGCCATACTCGATGAATTGCAGCGAGACACTTATTCCATCTGACCAGCTGAAAGTAAGTTGTCGGTTGACTTGGAACTCGTGGACCGTAACCGTCTCTACCGCTCCCGGTACCAAAAACTGCCATTGCACCGTTGCACCCTGCAGTAGAGGCCCGCTCGTGCTTTGCAGCCAGAACTTTGTGATCTGCGTCGGGTCAGTGAATGAGTTGAACACCTCTGAGAGCGGGCTTCGAATAGGGATTGCGACTTTGGCGCAGTGCTGAGTCATGTTGTCCTTTCGAGGGGGAGGTATGGTTCCTGCGACGCCTAACGTTTGAGGTGAGGCGGGGCCAACAGACGGCCGCGCGGAAGGTAAAATAAGCACCACCTGTAGCGCGGCCGGCTGTTGGGCCTCGCCTCGACCGAAGGGTTAGGCGTCGCGTTCATGGGCCCGGAATTGAGATTGTGAAACGTACTCTGCACGGGCTGCTGCGTTGTTCTCTTTCCCGTGCACAAGGCACCAGGCCAAAAGTTCCGAGGCTACGATGGGCACGCGGTCGGTCACGATGCCTGCGGTAAGCATGTTCGTCATGGATTCCTCCGCCATTGCGACCCAGTCGGCGTAGGTTTCCTCGAATCTCTCTGGGTCCGCTGCGGCGGCCTTGACCAAGGACCACTGATCTTCGGCGTACCACGTCACGCCGATCTTGACGGTCCGTTGCTTGGGCTTGGGCTGCAGCCATGGAGGGAGCTTGTGTTTTGGCATTTGGGGCTCAGTCGAACGGTGGCCTCTCGCAAACCGCCTATCTTGGGAGTCGAATGGAATGAGGACGGGGCGGATTCAGCGACGCCTGCTATGAAAATAATGAGCGACGGACTCAGGCGGCAAGAGACAATTCTTCGACTGTCACCTTCAGTCCCGTGCCTTCCAGTTGCCGGATCAACCGTGCCCGTTGCTGCGCGACGTGCCGCTGATCGAAGTAGTCTCCACCTAACTCCTGATAGTTCGTTCTGTTCTTCAACACATGATAGACGATTACGAGGATCGAGTGCCCCACCGCCACCAACGCTTTCTTCTTGCCCATTCGTTTCACCAACCGCTGATACTGCGCCGCCAGATACGTCCCCTTCTGATGTGAGGCCGCCCATGCCGCTTGCACCAGCGCCGCGCGCAAGTAGCGGTTGCCCTTGCTCGTCTTCCCACTCTTACGTTTGCCCGCCGACTCGTTGTTGCCAGGACACATTCCTGCCCAACTCGCTAAGTGCCCATCCGTTGCAAAGCGCGACATCTCCACGCCGATCTCTGAGACGATGGTCTCGGCGACTCGTTCAGCGATCCCCGGAATCGTGTCCAGCAACTTGACTGCCTCCGCGACGAAAGGGTCGGTGGCGCGCTCGACCTCCTCACCGATCTTCTCTTCGACTCGCTTGACTGCCGCTTCCACTTGTTCATATTGGTCAAGCAACTCGGTTAAGACCCATCGCTGTGCTTCGGTTAACCGTCCGGCTAAAGCTCGCTTTAACTCCGGCACTTTGCGCTTCATCCGGCGGCGTGCCAGCTCGCTCATTCGCTCGACATCCGTCTCGCCTTCAGCCAGCGCTCGCAGCATCTGCCGTCCCGAAACACCCAGCGCATCCGACACCACTTGCCCCAGCTTGATGTTGCCCGATTCGATCAACTTCTGGATGCGGTTCGAGAGCGCCGTCTGCTCGCGCACCAGGCTCTCCCGATAACGCGTTAGTTCCCGCAACTCACGGATATGTAGCGGCGGGATGAAGCTCGCCTTCAACAACCCGTGTCGCAGCAGATCAGCCAGCCACTCGGCATCAATCACGTCAGTCTTGCGTGCTTTGAAACCTTTGGCATCGCGCGCATTGACCAGCATCACAGAGAGCGTGCCTTCCAGAATGTTGAACACCGGTCGCCAGTACACACCGGTTGATTCAATCGCGACGTGCGTGCATCCTGCTGCCGTCAACCAATCCAGCAAGTGCAACAAATCATCCGTCATTGTAGAGAACGTGCGCACCTCTTTCTTCCCATCCTTGATCAGGCACGCGACCAGCATCTTGGCATGAACATCAATCCCACAACAGCATGTGTAAAGAACTTCCATCTTCGTCTCCTTCGCTGTATATTCCGCTGACAAACTGAGCCAGTAGCCCTGGTTTTTCCGCCCACAAAGTGAGCCACTTTCAGCCCATCACATCCGGTAGTCTATGAGAGTTGAAAATTCTCACCGACGCCGGAGGAACAGGATGCTGAAGATGGATCAGGTCTATGTCATTCGCCACAAACTACATGTCGAAGGTCTCAGTGAGCGCGCCGTCGCGCGCCAACTCGGCCTCAGTCGCAACACCATCGCCAGGTATCGTCTCGTCACTGAACCGGCGCGCCGGGCCACTGCGCCGCGCGCGTGCCCGGCACGTGAGCGCGTGCGCCGCCGGGTCGCTGAGTTGCTCGGCGAGTGGGCCAACCGCACCACGCGCAAGCAACGCGTGACGGGGACGCTACTTCATCGGTGGCTCGTCGAAGAAGGCTATGCCGTCGGCAAAACAACCGTTTACGAGTGTTTACGCGAGCGCCGCCGCCAGACGGCCGAGGTCTTCATCCCGCTCGTGCATCGTGCGGGCGACGAAGCGCAGGTCGACTTCTTCGAGGTCACGGTCGATGTCGCCCAAGCGCGCCGTGTCGGGTGGATGTTCGTGATGCGCTTGATGGACTCCGGTTACGACTTCGCGTGGTTGTACGAGCAGTGCGATCAACTGGCCTTTCTGGATGCGCATGTGCGTGCCTTCGCCCACTTTGGTGGCGTCCCGAAGCGCTGCGTGTATGACAACTTAACGGCCGCCGTAAGACGGCGAGTGCATCTCTATGGTGTCGAGCGGAAGCTGACCGAACGCTTCGCGGCACTTGCCAGTCATTACCTCTTCGAGCCGTGCTTCACCCGACCCGGCGAAGGCCATGACAAGGGCGGCGTCGAAGCCAGAGGCAAGGGCATTCGCTTGCAACACCTCACCCCGATCCCAGAAGGTGCGACGTTGCAAAGGATCGCGCAGGCTTTGCTCGACCAACTTGGAGCGCAGGCGCGCGTCACGCGTCACCCGGCAGGCGAGTTGATTGTTGATCGCTTCGCGGCGGAGCAGAAGTCTTTACGTGAGTTGCCGGTCGCGCCGTTCCAGGCGTGCGCGATGCGCCAGCTTGCGGTCAGCAGCAGTGCGACCGTGCAGGTTGATGGGGCGACTTACTCGGTGCCGTCGCGGTGGGCACGACTCGATGTCACCGCGTACGTCGGCGTCTCGGACATCCGCCTGGTCTGCGGCGATCAAAGTGTGTCGTACGCGCGCGCCGCGACCGGATCGAAGAGCGTGCGCTACCGCCACTACCTGCCGGAACTGAGTCGCAAGCCCCAAGCCGTCCGACAGGTCGCGCCGGAACTGGTGGCGGAACTCGGTGAGCCGTACGGACGGCTGTGGGGCTTGCTGGAAGAAGCCCACGGCGGGTTGGAAGCGGCTCGCACACTGGCGCGTCTGCTGGCCGTCATCGACCGTGAAGGCGAGGAGGTCGTGAGCGCCGCCCTTGATCGTGCGTTGCGGCACGCGCCGCGCTTTCAGCCGCGCGCGCCTCAGACCGTGGCGGCACAGGCGAAGCGCGCGGTGGCTTTCGTCGCCGTTCCCGAAGCACTCCGCGGTTACGAGGTTGAAGCCGGTCATGCGGCTGATTACGACTGGCTGCTCGAGACGGGGGGTGTCCGATGACTGACGCCATCCACGCCGCCCGCGCAGCCGTCTTAGTCGAACATCTCAAGACGTTGCGGTTGCCGACGGTGGCGCGCGAATACCCGGCGGCCGCACGCCGCGCCCGCGACGCCGGGGCAGATTACGAAGAGTTTTTGCGTGAGTTGATGGAAGCCGAAGTCCGCATGCGGTGTGAACATACTGCCGCCCGACTGTTGAAGCGCGCCGCCTTTCCCGATGTCAAGACGCTCGACCAACTCGACTGGGCGGCACTGGAAGGCGTCGCGCGTCCGAAGATCATGGAGTTGGCATCGTGCGCTTATATCGCGAAGGGCGAGGATGTCGTGTTAGCCGGCCCCATCGATCCTCTGACATTCTGCACCTCCTCACGAGATATCGATAAACATTGATCTTTCTTCTTCTTGGCAGCCCGTTCGTGGGCCTCCAGGTCCTGCTTTTATTCTCCTCACAGCCTGTTGTACCGCTTCATCCTCTAATACCTCGACGGCGATTTCCCACGGCGCGAACTTAATTGTTTGTTTCGCCGGTAGAATATTGTTTTCGATCATTCTTCGCACTGCTCTGACGCTGATCCCTAAACGGGCCGCCGCTTCCTCCAGCGTTACGCGCGAATGATCCTGCTGGTCCGGATGATAGATGGGTAAGCCGAGATGATGTCGAAGTGAGCAGACACGCGCCTCGTGCCACGTGTTACACGCCCCGGTGCGCAGACCCAGCCGATTGAGCGTCGCCGCGATCTGCTCATCGCGGTAATGACCGGCCATCCGCTTCACCACTTCCACCGCTTCCACCTCCGTGCACCGGCGGTGATGACCGCTCTTCACTCTGGTAAAACGCAACGGGGTGTGCCGGCCGCCCCGCCAGTGAATCATCAACATGATCTCATGTTTCTCTTCATCGATGTTGGCGATGATCTCTTCAATCAAGATGTGGACGATCCGTTGCTTGTGCCGCATCTCGGTCGAAGGCGACTGCCACACCGCGGCGAGGTCTTGCGCTAAACGTAACAATGCTTCTCGGTCGAGCGGGTGCGTCCCCGCAGCAGATGATCTCGATGAACACTCTTCCAGACGCTTCTCAACATCTCGCGCTCTCTGCAGTGCCACATTCCATCTCGCTTCTAACTCCGCAGCGACCAGTCTCTGCGCCGGGTCAACCGCTTCGTAGCGGCGCTCGGCGAGTTGACTCTCATAACGTGCCTGTTCCAACTCCAGGACTACGGCCTGGCGCCGCTCGTCACGCTCGAGTGCCACCTTCTCAGCCGCCACGAGTGCCGCTTCCACAGCGTGGCGGTCGACGGCACGCAAGACCTCTTCCGCGACTGCGCGGTCCGGCCGCAAGCCGCCAAAAGAGAGACACCAGCCGGTGCCGTGGTTGATGTGTGCACCGCGACAATGGTAGCGCGGCACGTCACCCTTCGCTCCGCTGTAGGCCACATGCAGCATCCGCCCGCAACGTCCGCACCGCAGTAGTCCGGCCAGTAAACTGCGCCCGCCACGACCAGCCTTGCGTCCCATCTTCTTCTTCATATGGGTGTTCTCTCCCAAGACCGTTTTGTTGCGCTCGTATTGCTCCCATGAAATATAGCCTTCGTGATGATCACGCAGGAGCACGCTCCAGTCCTCCTGGGCTTTGTAGTGCCCGTGTGTCTTTCTCCCTCTCCCATCGCGGAGGGTGACCTGCGCCTCGGTCTTGCCGAACGCATAGGCGCCTGCATAGAGCGGATTCTTCAGCACCGTGAGCACGTTGTTGTAGATGGGCAGTTTCCATGCGATCTGAGGGCCGAAGCGATCATTGACAATCCGCGGTAACGAGACGGCTTCGCTGCGCAGCCATAGTAGTACCTGACGTGCGCTACCCATCTCGTGAAATTTGGCGAAGACAAGCTCAATCGCTTGTTGAATCCGCCGATCCGGAACTTTCTCGATCTTACCCGCTTGCGTCCAACATAACCCGACCGGCAAGAGGAACTTGAGCTCACCGCGTTTGGCTTTGCTGCGGATAGCTTCCATCGAGCGCTGCCGCAGCAGCGTCAGTTCAAACTCACTCAACGTCCCTTTCAATCCTAACAGCAATCGATCATCGCTGAGCCGTGGGTCATAGACGCCATCGGGATCAACGATCAGCGTGCCGACCAAGCCACACAACTCAAGCAGGTGGTGCCAGTCACGACCATTACGTGCCAGGCGCGAGGCTTCAATGCAGAAGACGGCTCCGACTTCACCGGTACAGACTTCGCTGACGAGACGCTGAAAGCCGGGGCGCTCAACCAGGCCAGAGCCGGAGCGCCCCAGGTCCTCGCTGATCATCTCGACCACCGCGAAGCCGAGTTGGCGCGCATGATCAGCGAGGCCAAATTGACGTCGTTGACTTTCTTTATTCTCGATCAACTGAATGACCGTTGACTGGCGCACATAGACGATGGCACGACGGGTGAGCTGTTCACGCGCGATCTTGGTGTTCATGATCGTCTCCTTGTTGTTCACCTTCATCGGCAGCAGCGCTCAACAACAGCTCGGCGAGGGCCCTCACAAGCTCACGTTGCTGATCAGCAGAAAGCGCTGGCCCACAGTCATCAACTGGTAACAGTAACTGCCGAAAAACCTCACGGCTGCTTTTTATCCGGGTCATGAGC
The DNA here is from genome assembly GCA_013816505.1 of Pyrinomonadaceae bacterium. Classification (GTDB taxonomy): domain Bacteria; phylum Acidobacteriota; class Blastocatellia; order Pyrinomonadales; family Pyrinomonadaceae; genus JACDEG01. Next base: position 7,258 of record JACDEG010000287.1, read on the forward strand.
GGCCTCCTTTGTGTCGCGATGATCTAGGAGAAAACGCTCCGCATTAGAGCATGAGAAGTCGAGCAGGGCGCGCAGCTCGATGAGTGAATCAAGCGCGACGAGAGGTGGACCGAGCGAGAGCTGCTGGCAGAAGCATGCGTCAGTCATCCAAGCCGGCAGCTCTGCGAAGGTGCCATCAGGGAGCTGGCAGGAGAAGTATTGGACATGATTGCGAGAAAGCCGACGGTTGACGCGGAGTGAACATCCAAATAGAACATGCCACCGGTAATGGACTGTGACGGAAGATGTGTGTTGATGAGCACTATGTGACTGGCACGATCGGCACTGGGAAGACGCACTTGGCGATCAGCCTCGGCGTCGAAGCCACGCGGCGGCGCTTCCGCGTCGTCTTCACCCGTGCGGCGAATCTGGTCCGCTCGCTGGTCGAAGCGCGCGATGAACGCACGCTGACCCGCCTGCACGGTCGCTACCAGAGAGTCGAACTACTGATTATCGACGAACTGGGGTTCGTGCCGTTCGACCGGGCGGGCGGCGAACTGCTCTTCAACTTGGGTAATGGGGAGCAACGGAACAGAAAACCGGTTGGCTCATGTGTAGTCAGTTTGCGTCTGCGCTCTCACTCTGTTTTCTCGTCCGACACATTCGCCGGATGAGGATCGAAGAGATTCGCTTGGCGTTTGTCATCGCTTCGTAAGTGGCGACATAGTATTT
>JACDEG010000288.1 GCA_013816505.1 Pyrinomonadaceae bacterium
CTTTGAATTCGTGCATAACGTGCGCAAACGCGGGAAAGCACTCTTGGGATCACTTCTCGCGCTGTTACTCGCGTAACTCCCTGAATCGGCTATTGAGCCAAAGAGTTTTGTTTGGTGATCCTGTCCGGCGCGAATTTCGCCGGAGTGAGATTTAAGTCCTGCCGTTTATGCCCCGTTGGTCACACATTCTTACTTCCCGTCACGTACCCAAATCAAAACCTATCAGATTGGCACACAGGCCGCGCCGGAAATTGTAGAGGCAGAGGGCGTGTCCGGGGCCCATCGCACGTCAGTGCGATCACGTTGTATTGATTCGACATTGATTGAATCGGCGTCGCCGATCTAGGCAAGGACTTGTACCACTGCTACTACACATGTCTCATTGTCGTATGGTTCGGTTTAGCGCATCGCCGCGACGACGTAACCGCGGCGCACGCGCAGACGGAGTCCGCTGCGGCGGGGGATGATGCGGATGCGCCGGTACTCTGTGGTTGGGGAAGTGATGAGCGGCCTCCGCGGCGCGTACATCATGACGTATTGCGAGCCGATCTCGCGCGCCACTTCGCCGCCCTGAGCGACCATCTCGCTGGCGGATGTCGGCAGCCAAATGCGGCCACCCATCTCTTCGGCGAGTGATGTTAATTGCTGCTCGCTGCGCAGCGTCGCGCTTTCGTAGGCTTTGCGCAGACGGCGCATCTCCGGGTCAAATGTGATCTTCGCTCCGGCCATCCTACCAGCCGCGCCGCCGCGACTCATCCCCGGCGGCAGCGTCGGGTCAATGCCGATGGTCGCGATGCCAGACGACGTGGCATTGCCGGGGCGGTCTGCTACCGGCTGTTTGTCCCGTTGCTCGCGCGCCGTCAGCGTCTGGCGCGTGAGAGCGGTATAGCTGATCACGTGAACCGTCGCCTGCGCCGCGTTCAGACGCCGGACGGCCTCTGCCAGAGCCGCCTTGTCCCTGGTCGCCTCGGGGCCGCCGAGCGCGTTGATGGCCTCGCGGTAATCTGGGCGCGGAGGCAAATCGACGCCGTCGGTGACGAGTACCACATGACGGTGGCCGGCGGGCTGGCCCTCGAAGCGTGACGCCGCACGCGAAATCGCTTCAGCGAGTCGCGAGCCACGGCCCGACGACAACTTCGACCGCAGCACGTGCGCGACCTGTTCGCGGTCCGCCGTCCAGTCTTGCAACAACTCCGTCCGATTGGCGAACTGCATCACCGCGAGTTGGTCGCCCGCGCGGATGTTTGCGACCAGGTTGAGGGCGATGTCGCGTGTCGTACTGGTGCGCATCGCGAGGTTCATTTCGCCGCCGGTGCCGAGTAGCAGCAGAACGCTTGCCGGCACGCGCCGCAGACTCTTGACCTCCTGCGCGACATCATCTTCAAGCACCAGCAGGTCGCGCATCTCCAGCGTCGGGTCGAAGCGCTCGTACTCGTCGTAAGCGAAGACGGGGATGCGCACCTCCTCCGTGTAGACTTTGATCTCGTCCTGCGCTTCACGGTTCGTGGTCACCGGGGCGCGAGGCGGAACTTGAGATGGGGCTTGAGGCTGGGACTGAGTCGGAGTCGGAGTCGGAGTCGGAGTTTGAATCTCTGACGGCGAGGTGGTCGTCCGCCTCCCAGACTGCGCCAGGCTGACGCGCATCAAAAGCGTCGGCGCGATGAGTGAAACGGTAAGAGCGGTAACGAATGAAAACAGACGCACCGAAGATGTATGATGAGTCATAAAGCACACTCGACGGAAACGATATCGTGAAGTTAAGGATTGAAGCAAAAAAAACTTCACCCGAATTTCACCGCTCGCGGACGCGAGACGGCGCGCAGAAGTGAAAAACCGAATTGTCAATCAAGTGAAAAGCAGTATGCATGCTCAGCGTCCCCGGCGGTCTCGACGGTAATAGTATTTGGTTTCAGTCCTAAGGTAATGTGTGATGCCGTCTGTGGGGTGCGGGGGTTGCCTGCCGAGTGTCGCGCCGTTGATTCCCGGTCAATCTCGTCGCTTGCTTGCATGAATTTTTACGCGCGCGGCCGTGCTCTGACAGAACGCTTCTACCGTCGCGCACCGTTTTTCCGCGCTTGCGATTGCACGGCGGTGATGGCGACAGCGTCGACGATGTCTTCCGCTTTGCAGCCGCGCGAAAGGTCGTTGGCGGGCTTGTCGAGTCCCTGCAAAACGGGGCCGATGGCGGTCGCGCCGGCGAGCCGTTCCGTCAGCTTATAGGCGATGTTGCCCGCTTGCAGGTCGGGGAAGATGAGGACGTTGGCGCGTCCCGCGACGCTTGAGCCGGGCGCTTTGGATTGTCCGACATGCGGCACGAGCGCCGCGTCGGCTTGCAACTCGCCGTCGATTTCGAGTTCCGGGGCGCGGGCGCGAACAGTGCGAGTCGCTTCCATCACCTTGTCCACCAGTTTGTGGGCGGCGCTGCCTTTGGTCGAAAACGAGAGCATCGCGACGCGCGGTTCGACTTCCAGCAGCGCGCGGCACGACTCGGCGGACGCCAACGCAATCTCTGCCAACTCCGCCGCCGAAGGATCGATCACCACGCCACAGTCGGCGTAGATCAGCGCGCCGTCGGCACCGAACTCCGATGACCGAAGCGCCATCACGAAGAAGCTTGAGACGAGTTTGAAGCCGGGACGCACGCCGATACAGTGGAGCGCCGCGCGGACGGTGTGGGCGGTGGTGTTGGTCGCGCCCGCCACCGATCCGTCGGCGCCGCCCTGTCGCACCAACAGGTCACCGTAGTACAACGGGTCGCGAACCGTGCTCCGCGCCTCGTCCATCATCACGCCTTTCGCGCGCCGCAGTTCGTAGTAGAGCGCCACGGTTTTTTCGAAGTCGGGCGCGCGGTTGTGGTCAATTAGCGCGACGCCGCCGAGGTCGACATTCGCCTCACGCGCCGCCGCGCGAACCTTCTCTTCGTCGCCGAGCACGGTGACGCGCGCCACGCGCTCGCGCGCGCAGATTGCCGCCGCGACGACAGTGCGCGGGTCTTCACCCTCCGGAAGGACGATGTGCTGCGGGTCGGCGGCGGCCCGTTGGCGGATGCGTTCGAGTATCGACATCATGAGTAAAGAAACAGTTTTGAGTTTTGAGTTTTCAGTGTTGAGCTGAAAACCGAAAGAAGAAGGCAACAGCAAACAGGTTTCAGTGTTGAGCTGAAAACTGAAAACTGAAAACTGTTCGATGGCTGTAATTTAACACGAAGCGCACGCCGCGACACGCAAGCTGCGCGGCAGCCTTTAGAGTACAGCCGCACAAAGACGGTTGAGAGTCAGGGATGTGCGTACGAATCGCTGTTAAGCGGCGAGTGATTGGTCAACGAGATTCTCGGCGGACTGCACCAGCGGCTCGATAATCTTCGGGTCGTTAGTCTTGATGGCGTCGAACCAGCGGGCTTCGAGGACAGGCGCGTCAAAGCCGTCGCGGTCGAGAGCGACAAGCGCGACGAGTTGTGTCGGCGAATTAACGATAATGAACCACTCGTGCGACAGACGGGATCCGCCCGCGACGGGTATCGGGCGCATGTTCGGGTGGCGCGGCGGTTTCCAGTCCGCCTCGCCGAATATGTAGACGCGCTCAGAGACATCGGCCATCCGCAGATAACGGTCGACTACCGCTTCCATGCGTGAAAGCTTTTCGAAGCCGGCATAGACTCTGCCCGCGCGGTTCGTCCGCAGCAGCACCGCGTTCTCAATCAACAAACTGATGTATTCGAGGCACGGAACCTGCGCACGGAATCTAAACGTATCGCGTTCGTCGAAATCCCGTCGCGAGAGGTTCGAGACGGTGCCGAGGTCTTGCTTCGCCGAAGACGCGGCCACTTTCAGTGCGTGCTCGAACATCGAATAATCTTTCACAGTACCGCCCAACCTCCGGCGCTCGCCCTTCGGGTCGCCGAACAAATATTTACGCGCCCGTCGCTTCACTGGCGTTACAAATGTTTCTTTTAAGTGTGAAGGTGCGGACTGGGCGAGATGTATTAATCGACTCTCCCTGATTCCGAAGATCATCTTTCGTTCCCTTCAGACACAGCCAAGCCTTATCTAAATCGAAACACGTGTGATTGGGACACTCAGGTTCATCTTCGTTACATCAGGGACACAAAGAGAGGGATACAAAGAGCGATTATTCCAGTCGTGGATCGTTTGATTCAGAGGTTAGAACTGACTACTGTCGTGCGAGCGCATCGAGCAGCTTTTCGTGGATGCCGCCGAAGCCGCCGTTCGACATGATCGCGACCACGTCGCCGGCGCGCAACTCCGACGCGAGGCGACGCACGATCTCGTCGGCGCCGTCGATGCAGAAGGCTGTCGTTCCTTGCGCGGCAATCTCGCCGGCGAGTTGGTCGGTGTCGAGCAGGGCAGGTGCCGCGGCGTCGCCCGCCCGCCCACGGTTGAAGACGGTGGCAATGACGACGTAATCGGCCTGGCCGAGTGCGCGCACATAGTCACTCTGAAAAAGCGCAAGGCGCGAGGTCGCGGAGCGCGGCTCAAAGACGGCGAAGATGCGTCCCGCCGGATACTTCGCGCGCAGGGCATGCAGCGTCTCGCCGACGGCGGTCGGGTGGTGCGCGAAATCATCGATGACCGTCACGCCGCGCACACGCCCGCGCACTTCCATACGCCGCCGCACGCTCTTGAATGTGGCGAGCGCGTCTTGAATCGCGGCGCGCTTGATGCCCCACACATCCGCAGCGACGATCACCGCGAGGCAGTTGCGGACGTTGAAATTCCCGATCAGCGGAGTCCGAAATTCTCCCCACTCATGCCCCTCGCGAAAGACGCGGAAGCGCATCATCCCGCCGGCTTCGTAGTCGATGTCGCGCGCCTGCCAGCGTGCGCCGTCGCTCGTTGTGCCGTAGGTTTCCAATTGCGTGTGGAGGTTGTCGCCCATCTCGGCGACGACTTCGCGCACATGCGGGCTGTCCCATCCGGCGATTAGACGCCCGTTGCCGGGGACGAGGTTCATCAGGCGGCGGAAGGCCAACTTAACGGCGGCGAGGTCGGGGTAGATGTCGGCGTGATCGTACTCGATGTTACCGACAATCGCCGTCTCAGGCAGGTAGTGCATAAACTTCGGCCCTTTGTCGAAGTAGGCCGTGTCGTACTCGTCGCCCTCGATCACGAAGTAATCGCTGTCGGTCACGCGAAAGCTGGATTCGAAGTTCTGCACGATGCCGCCGACAAGAAAGCCCGGATTCAGGCCGCCGCGCTCCAACACCCATGCGGCGATGCTCGTCGAAGTAGTCTTGCCGTGCGTGCCGGCGATGACCAGCGAGCGGCGCCCGCGGATGAACTCCTCCCCGACCACTTCGGCCTGCGAGCGATAGAGCAGTCGGCGGTTCAAAACTTCCTCGACCTCCGCGTTGCCGCGCGACAGCGCGTTGCCGACAACTACGCAGTCGGGCGCGGGATTAAGATTTTCCGCGCGGTACCCCTGCCGCACCGGGATGCCCAACTCCGCAAGCATCGTGGACATCGGCGGGTAGACGTTCGTGTCCGACCCCGTGACCCGGTGCCCGCGCGTCTGAAGCATCCCCGCCAGCGACGCCATCGCGGTTCCGCAAATTCCGATCAAGTGATAATGCATAACAGTCATCGAGTGATAAATACGGAGCACGGAGTAGAGGCGTTGTCGTTTTGCTCAGCACTCAGTTTTGATTTGAGTCTGTGACGGGCAGCGTGAAAGAGAAGGTCGAGCCTTTGCCGACTTCGGATTGGACATCGATGGTGCCGCCGTGCATCTCGACCAGTTGCCGCGCGATGTAGAGGCCGAGGCCGGTTCCTGTTTCGCCGCGCGTGGCGCGACTGCGCGCTTGCCCGTACTTGTTGAACAGCCGTGCGAGGTCGCCGGGTGCGATGCCGACGCCGGTATCGGCGACAACGACGCGCACCCCAGGCGTGTCGCCGCTGCTGCGTCCGGCGCCGACTTCGACGCGGCCACCTTTCGGCGTGAACTTCAGCGCGTTCGACAACAGGTTGACGATGACGCGGCGCAGTTTCTCGTGGTCGGCGCTGAGCGGCGGCAAGTCGTCGGGCAGACGCTCTTCAATCGCGATCCCCTTTTCGTGCGCGAGCGGCCCCATCGACTCGTGTACATCGCGAATAAGCGCGCGCAGGTCGACCGCTGAGAGTTCGAGTCGCATCGTGCCTGATTCGATCTTCGAGGCGTCGAGCAGGTCGTTGATCAACTCGATCAAGCTCTGCGTATTGCGCTCCATCATCGCGACCATGTTCTTCTGTTCCGTCGAGAGTTCGCCGAGCCGCCCGGAACTGAAAAAGCTGATGACCCCGCTGATGACCGTCAGCGGCGAGCGCAGATCATGTGTCGTCAGGGCGAGGAACTCTTCCCGCATCTCGGCCAACTCGCGCAGCTTCGCGTTGGCCTCGTTCAATTCCCGATTGCTCTCGTTCAACTGACGGTTCAGCCGTTCCATCTCGTTGCGCTTTTCTTCAAGCTCACCAAGCACCGCGACGAGGTCGCGGTTCTGCCGCACGATCTCTTCGACCGCTGAATCGTCCGCGTCCTCGCCGAAGTGTGAGCGCAACTCCGCGACCCGCCCCTGCACGGTTGCTGCTGCTACTGGCGGCAGCCACTTGATGACCGTGATGCGAGTCCCTTCGCCCGGCTTCGTTTCGATCTCGAACTCATCCATCAGCCGCCGCGTGCCTGCAAGGCCGACGCCCATCCCGGAGCCGGATCGATAACTGCCACGCATGATAGCGTGCAGCCGCGCTTCGTCGATGCCGGGGCCGTCGTCGCGCGCCATCACCTGTAGCCCGACGGTCGCCGCGCCGCGCTCCGCGACGGCCAGCGTAATCGCCCCGGTTTGCGCATACTCGTAGATGTTGCGCGTCAGTTCAGAAATGGCGGTGGTGACTTTGATCTGCGTCGTCGAATCGAACCCGAGGTCGCGCGCGACGCGCCGCACGCGGTCGCGCACACTGACGATGTCCGCCTCGCGTCGAACGTAAATCTCTCCGATGCGCGTTGATTTAATGCCCTGCATTTGAATTAAGTCTGGAGTCTCGGAGTCTGAAGTCTGGAGTCAAGAAGTCTACCGCATTGACCGCGCCCACTCTGAATTAATGCCCGAATGCGTCTTGGAGTCTGGAGTCTAAAGTCAAGAAGTCTAAAGTCGATAGCTTTGAATGCGGGCGAACGGCGTCGAATCTGTTTCCGACTCCGAGACTCCAGACTTCAAGACTCCAGACTCCCAGTAGTTTACCGCGCGATGAGGACGGTCGCATCGTCGGAGTCGCGCCCGAAGTCGCGGAGTAGTATCCCGGCTGCGAGCTGCGAGCTTTTCTTCAGCAGTCCGGGATACGAAGCGATGTCCCATGTCGCGCTCAGTCCGTCGGTTGTCATTAAGACGGTCGCGCCCTCCTCCCACTGGTACGCCCAGACGCGGACGCTGGTCAGTCGCGCGCCGAGCGTGCCGTTGACCGGGATTGGCCGAATCGGCTCCGGCGCGTCGAAGACCCGTACTGCGACGTTGCCGACTCCGGCGTAGTGAAAAGCCCGATGCTCGCCGTCGACGATGCACGCGCCCATGACGGCACCGCGCGTCGCCCGCAACGCGTCGTGCGTGGTGTGAAAGACTTCGTCGAGCGGCTCGCCGCGCCACTGCGAGAGCAAGTCGAGCGCCACCCGCGACGCTTCCGCCGCGCCCCTGCCGTGGCCGAGCCCGTCGATTACCGCCAGCAGCATGCGACCCGCGTGGCGCGCGATGAAGTAAGCATCGCCGTTCGCGTCCTCGCCGGGTCGCGCGCGGCTCCACACGCCGATGCGGTCGGCGAGCGGTGCGCCCGGCAAGCGGCGCGGGCCGCCGTCCACCCACTTGCGCGCGAGAATCGCTGTCCCGTGCGTCGTGCGCCGCGTGCGTAGGAGCCTCGGCGTTGCGCCGCTGACCGTCGAATAAATTTGGAACTCGTCCGTCAGACGG
>JACDEG010000738.1 GCA_013816505.1 Pyrinomonadaceae bacterium
AAAGTCGCCACGCCGAAACGCTGTCGGCGGATGGTTCGCCTGCTGCGCCAACCCGGATTGGCGGCGGATGCGCTTTTCATAATTGACCATGAAGAAAGTTTGGTTTCGCCCGTTATACAACTTAGGGATCAGCACAGGGCCGGTGAGGACGCCGCCAAACTGGTTTTGCCGAAGCGAGTCCTTCTTCAAGCGCGGAGCACTCGGCGGGGTGAAGTAGTTTTGGAAGTAGTTCTCCGCATCAAACACGTCGTTGCGCACGAACTCAAACGCCGAACCATGAAAGTCATTTGTGCCGGAGCGAGTGACAATAATCATTTGCGCGCCGGAATTAAATCCGTACTCAGATGAGTAACTGCCCGATAGCACGCGAAACTCTTGGACGGCTTCAACTGAGGGACTGAAGGGGACGGTGTTAACACGCGCTTCGGTCGCCACGACGCCGTCCAAGGTCGCATGCTGATTAGTCTCCCGCTGACCATTAGCGACAATCGAAAGACCGATGCCGGGGATCGGCACACCGTGAGAGCCTTGCCGCTGGCCGAAGCCTTGACCATCCGATCCGCTGCGCGGGCCGTATTGTATGCCGGGCTGAAGAATGGCGAGCGCGCCAAGGCTGCGGTTATTAAGAGGCAGTTCGACGACCCGTCGCTGCTCCACCGTCTGACCGAGAGTCGCGTCGTCGGTCCGGAGCACGGCCGTATCCGCAGTCACTTCGACTCGCTCCGTCGGGGAGCCCACGTCCAGAGAGAAGTCAGCACGCACTTTCTCGTTTATCTGGAGAATGACATTAGGACGCACTGCCGCCTTAAAGCCGGGAGCCTCAACCGTCACTTCGTACTCGCCGACGTCGAGTAGCGGGAAGCTGTAATCGCCGCTCGAAGATGTCGAGTCCTCGCGCTTCGTGCTGGTCCCAACGTTTAAGGCGGTGACTTTCGCGCCGGGAACTACCGCACCGTTAGCATCGGTGACGGTTCCCAAGATGCTCGTTGAAGTCGTCTGTGCCTGGGCCAGCGCGCAAAGGAAGGTAGATACTAACAGCAAGCGAAATGCCGGTTTTAAGGTGCAGAGTTCCATAGGGGTTTAGACCTCCACTTTTTGATTGCGCAGACTCTATTCCGGTGCTTTTCGTCTGTCAAGAATAATTCTCGATGGATGTGAGGGTCGCTAATGAAAAGTCAGACACCACCAGCAAAGCCGGTGGCTTGGTGAATGTGACCACCTCAAAGGTGGTCGAACTTAGTTACGTTGATCTTTGATTGCGAACACGCTTGTGCCGCTGCTAGAAACGCCCTTCATCATCGCTTGCTTCCTGCTCGCGGATGTAGTCGCGTACCTTCTCTTCCTCATCGCCGACGGTCGAGACGCAATAGCCACGCGCCCAAAAATGCTCGCCCGTGTAGTTGCGCTGCCGTCCGCTGAACTGTCTGGCAATCGCCATCGCGCTTTTGCCTTTGAGGAAGCCGACCACTGATGCCACCGCATGCTTGGGTGGTATTGCAATGCACATGTGAACATGGTCTGGCAGTAGATGTCCTTCGATGATCTCGCACTCTTTTTGCCGTGCCAGCGCATGAAAGATTATGCCGAGTTCTTTGCGGATGTTCCCGAAACACGCCCGCGCGGCGTCGTTTAGGGACGAAGACAACGTGGTACTTGCAATCCCACTTCGAGTGGGACATGCTTTTGTATGATTCGGTCATGTAAGGTTCTCCTTTAGGTTTAGCCACCAAGCCACCTATTGGGAATCTTACTGCCGGATCGCTCAAAGCTTTTCAAGTCTCCCTAGTCGAACTAGGGGCTTACCTAACTGCATAGTTACTAACGAAAATCCTGAGACGCGATGATGACGGGGTTGATGCTCCGATGCTTGCTTTAAGGGCCACGCTTCAACGAGAGCGCAGGACGAAGTTGGCATGAAGTATGTTGGAACGGTGATTGACGCGCATGGCGGACGTCGGCACCGGAACCACTGGCAACAAGATGTGCGACGGACGCGCGGCGGTATGAAATATCGTTTGCTTCGCCACGCGCATTCTGCTTGTTGACCCAAAGATATCGCCGGTATTCGGATTGCGATCAAATTGCGGGAAGTGGCTGCTCGTAATGTCGAGGCGGATGCGGTGGCCTGGCAGAAAGACATTCGCCGTGGCGACGAGATCAACTTCAAATTCGTAAACCTCACCAGGCTTGAGCAGTTCCATGTTGTTCGTCCCTTTACGATAGCGCGCGCGTAAGATTCCTTCGGCGATGTTCATCGCAAAGCCGTTCGGGTGAACATCCACGAGCTTCACTACCCAATCTGTGTCAGTCCCGTCGGTGGAAGCAAACAGCTTCATCTTCACTGGTCCAGCGATGGCGAGCGGCTGTGTAAACGGCTGGCTCGTGTAAACGAGTATATCTTTGCGATCTTCAATCGCTCGCTGATCCTTTGGTCCGGCAAGCGTCGGCGTGCCGCAGCAGTTGTTCCCGCCCACTGTC
>JACDEG010000739.1 GCA_013816505.1 Pyrinomonadaceae bacterium
CTCTCAACGCCTGCAATTTTCGCCGCGCGATCAAAGTTATGCAGCGCGATCTCGTAAGCCGAGAATCTCTTTTGACCGTGTTGCTCCTGTTGTGCGTTCATGCGCTCTCAACTTTCATCTCTTTGGCTTCAAGGCATCTGATTCTCGTAGCGCACTCAGCCAAAGTTAAAGCCCATTATGACGAACGTCGCCTTGCCGAAGAGCCGTCACGTGAATTGTTGCTGTTACCGCCGGAATTTCTCTCGGCTGATTGCTCGGTGAGTGGTTGCGTCCGCCCGGCGGTCAACGCGCGCCCGCCCCTGATGTCGTTAAGCCTTACGCTAAACTTTTCGGTCATGCTCGCGCGGGCAAGCATCTCTCTGAGAGTTTCGTCGGCAAGGCGCGCGGCGTTAATGTCGTTGCTTTCAAGCAGCGCGCGTAGGTTCTCCACAGTGTTCGTGTTGCGGTCGTAAACGTCCGGGTAGAGGTGGAGCACGCCGTCCTCAATCACTTGCGTTTCATAACTGATGATAACCGGGATTGGTGTTTCCAATCTTTGGATGACGCGCTCGTTGCTATTCTTCGCGCGCTCAATGTCTGCTTGCGTCATCGGCAGCGAGCGCGCGATGATGATCTGCTCTGCGAGGTCGAAGAGGTCTTTGGTGAGCACCCGCGCGCAACCGTGCGAGACGAGGCTGCCAATGTCTGAAGGTTTGGCGGCTTCGTGTATTAGATAGGCGTTGCCGAGCGGAATCTTGATCTTGCCGAGCGGGTTTCTGGGATCGTCCGCCGTGATGCGCTCGCCGGGGCTGACGCCGCGCATCCGTCGCACCCACGTGCTGTTGGGCGGAATCCAATTCGGATTAAAGATGACCTGCGACGCTTCGCGGTCGCCCGACGGCAACGGGTGACTCTTCTTTCCGATGCCGATTTCGTAGGTCTTAACGGGCTTGTCGTTCTGCCAGAGCGTCAGGCGGAAAGCCGGGATGTTGATGGCGATGCGAACATCTGGTTGGTTCGCTTGCAGCCTATTGTGTGTGATTGTGCCGCCGCTCGTGTTGAGGGCGCGCGCCGGTTGACCGCCGCCCGTCCGCGCGTCCGTTGGATTGTCACCTTCTTCGCTTGATGCGTTCGTGCCGGGCTGTTCGTTTCGCTCTGCCGTAGCAGCGACGGCATCCCTCGCCACAAGCGCGATTGGCTCTGTCTCGCGTGTCGCTCCGTCGGCGTAAGCGACTTCAGCCCACATGTCGCCCGCAAAATCCGCCGGAGGCTTTAACTGCGTTCTGAACACTCCGTTTTCGTCGGGCGCGTCGAGCGTAACGATTTCAAAAGCCTGATCGTCGGCGACGACGGGGCTATACAAAAGTTTCACTTGCCGCGCGCCGGGCGCAGTCACCGTGAACGTCACTTCTTCTGCGGTGAGTACGCGCCAATTGCCATCGCCTGTGGCGACGGGCGAAGCATCAAGGCGCGGCTGCATCGCCGGAATCTGCGCGCCGTCAGTCCCGTCCGCTTGCGCCCGCTCGTTTGGTTGTGTTCCCGCTTGGTTGCAGCCTGCGAGTACAACTGTCAATAGCAAGGCGGCGACGAACGCCGCGCTTTTTACGCTGCTGATTGCGCTGTTGAAAACTGACATCTCAAGGCTTCCTTCCCCGTTCTCGTTATTGTGCGCGAGCGCAACTTGAATGCGTGTCTCAGCCTTCGGCTGCCGCGCGTATTTCGGTTGATGCGCCTAATGTACAGACACATGAGAGTGAGCGAAACCGTGTAAACACCCGTGCGCGGCAGGTGATTACACGGAAGCTGTCAGGAGGCGCGGTTGCCCGAAAAACGACCATCGTCGCGTCAGCGGAAATCATCTCAAACCGTGAATCGAAGATTTAGAAACTCCAGAATACCGGGATGAGTAGCGTCGCCAGCAGCCAGAACAGCAAGTTCAGAGGCGTGCCGACGCGCAGGAAATCTGTGAACTTGTATTGACCGGGACCATAGATGAGCGTGTTGGTTTGATAGCCAACCGGCGTCATAAAACTCGCGGACGCGGCGAAGGCGACGGCGACGAGGAACGGTCGCGGGCTGACGCCGAGCGAGTCGGCGGTGACAATCGCAACGGGTGCGAGCAACGCGGCGGTCGCGTTGTTCGACATCGTTTCGGTCAAAAGCGAGGTCAACAGATAAAAAGCCGACAGCAACGCGACGGGTCCCCACACGCCGATGGTCGCCGTCATCCACGCCGCGACGAGGCGCGCCGCGCCCGTCTTGTCGAGCGCCAAACCTAAACTCAAAATCCCGCCAAGTAGAAAAATCACGCGCCACTCAATCGCCCGGTAAGCCTCGTCGAGCGTGACACACCCGGCGAGCACCATCAGCACGCAGCCGACAATCGCGCTCGCCACAATCGGCAGCCAGCCCGAAGCGGCGACGGCGACCACGCCAATCATGATCGCCATCGCCGGAATGATTTTGCCGCGACGAAACTTCGGCAAGCCCACATCCGAG
>JACDEG010000740.1 GCA_013816505.1 Pyrinomonadaceae bacterium
ATTTGGCAGTGATATTTGCGCCTAATGCGAGGGTCAGGCCCGGCATTCTGTTAGGCTGCATGATCTCGATTTTCACGCCTCGGATCGGCAGCTCCGTGTTGTAGACAGCGAGGACAAAATCGCGAGCCGTCTTTTGCGCGCGCTGTTTGATGTTAGTGCTGTCAGGCATATTGAAGTATGTTTCAACAAAGCCGCTAACAACATTAACCCGTCCTTTCGCCTCTGGCGGCAAAACGGATTCCAGGTAACGGGGCAGGTCATCCAATCTCGTCGGCTTTTCCGACCCTGTGATTTGAGCCTGTGCACTGCCCGCAGCAATGATTGCGAGCACAGAAGATAAAATTGCGAGTAGAAGATTCTTCATGGGTAAAACCCTTAGGAGGAAATTTGGTGCCCCCCGTTATTAGGATACACCATACTCGTACCCTCATGTGACTCTGACCTGCACCCGATTACTGGACACTTCCGTGAGCTAAAATTTCCGCTGTTGAGACGGCTTGAATCTGCCGCCAGTACGCCACGAATTCGCTCGGCGTCTGCTGCTTCAGCGAACTGTGCGGGCGCTCTTGATTGTAATCCTCGCGCCATGTTTCAACGATCTGTTTGGCGTCGTCGAGCGAGGTGAACCAGTTCTGCTGCAGGCACTCTTGTCTGAGCCGTCCGTTGAAGCTTTCGATGAAAGCGTTGTCCGTTGGCTTGCCCGGACGGCTGAACTCCAACTTCACGCCGTTGCGGTATGCCCACTCGTCCATCGCCTTCGAGACGAATTCCGACCCGTTATCAACCTTGATGGCTTTCGGTAATCCGCATGTCCCTTTCAGCCGCTCCAACACCTCGACGACGCGCCTGCCCGTCAACGAGAAAGCGACCTCGATGGTCGGACTCACTCGACTAAAGTTATCCACTAACGTCAGCAGCCGAATCTGTTGCCCTGAGGAGAGCCGGTCCGCTACGCGCGTCCATACTCCAACATTCATTCGGCGCACTCGCTTGCGGCACCGGCACGCGCGGCGCGCTTGTCCGCTTCTTCTTCGTCTTGAGCCGCAAAGACAAGCTCTCTTGCTTGTAGAGGCGGTAGACTCTCTTGTGATTGACCGGCCACCCTTCACGCACCAAAAGCACGTGCAAGCGACGGTAGCCGTAGCGCACCCGCGCCGCTGCCAAATCCTTCAATCTCACCCGCAACTCATCCTGTGGGTCACGATGCTGGCGGTAGTAATAGCTCGAACGCTGAAGCCCTACCAAGCGGCACGCACGGCGCTGCGGCAAGCGGAAGGCGGCGCACAGAAACGTGACCATCTCTTTGCGCCGCTCCCGCCTCAGAACTTTTTTCGCAGCACCTCTTGCAGCATGTGCTTATCGAGAGTTAGGTCGGCGACCAAAGACTTCAACTTCTTGTTCTCGTCCTCGAGTTGGCGCAAGCGAGCAAGTTCGGCGACGCCCATCCCGGCAAACTTCCGCTTCCAGCGATAAAATGTTTGCTCCGTGATGCCGGTCTTGCGGCAGATTTCGGCGACTGAAGTTCCAGCTTCGGCTTGCCGCAGAGTGTACATGATCTGCTCGTTCGTGAAGTTCTTTTTCATGCTTCCTCCTGTGGTCTGAAAACCGGCTGTGGAAGCAGAAATCCTAACATTCTTGGTGTCCAGTTTTTGGGGGATGTGTCAAACTCTTATGCTTGAAGCCTTCGGGGAGACTAGGGTCTACGGTTAGACTACGGCTGCCGTACAGGGGTAGGTTCGGTCTTGGATGACAGTGATGAATCTGGTGAAGAATTCATCGGGGTCTGTGAAGCAGAACGGCGCTTGATCGTTTCAACCCGGCTGCGCTCAACGAGCACGACCAAACCACCCCGTCGATACCACACTCCCTGCTTATCTTCCCACGCATCATCCGCTTCGATAATTGTTCCGTCATACAATCGAATTACGCTCGGACCACGGCTGGCGCTCTCTTTGTTTGGGCTTGTCGAAATCGGTGTCGTATTGACTCTTTCGCGCGTGTTTTCAACTGCCAGAGTTGGGGAAGAAGTTGAGGCTGGGACAGGAGCAGGTTCGGGCGAGGGCGTCTCGATTAGGGTCGGGGTTGGTGTGATCGCTGTCTCAGTTTTGATAACCGGCATCGGCGACGCCTTCGTGAGCGGGGCAGCCGCGCTGGAGGAAAGTTTTGCCGTTTCTCCTCTTGGCACCGCATCCTCTGCGCCGCGCTTGGTAGTGTAATAAGCCGCAAAAGCAATTGCAGCGAACATTAAGCCGATGGCAACACCCACAAGTGCGCTCACCCATATTTGATTATTTGAAGAGGTGGGACGAACAGCTACGAGTGTTGTGCCGTCTTCCTCACAGAATTTTTGATCGTCATTGTAGCTACGATCGCATGCCGAGCAGCGTTTCATAGGCGATGAGCGGTTGCCATTAAAGTTGGTGTTTTAAATACTCACTCCCGCCGCATCGGTCGGGGCGCGGCGGGAGGCCGGG
>JACDEG010000741.1 GCA_013816505.1 Pyrinomonadaceae bacterium
TCGTTGAGCAGACCGGCGTGTTCTTCCAGATGGGTTTTATGAGGCGGTTCGACAAAGGGTATGTGGCGGCCAAGCGAAAGATTGAAGAGGGTGTCATCGGCACGCCGGTGGTCTTCAAATCATCCTCGCGCGACCCGTACCGCCCGAGCCTTGAATACCTCGACCCGGCACACAGCGGCGGGTTGTTCATAGACTGCGGCATCCATGATCTCGATCTCGCGCGCTGGTACATGGGCGAGATCGCGAGCGTGTACAGCATCGGCGGGACGCTGGCGTACCCGGAGATGAAAGAGATCGGCGACATTGATAACGCGGTCACGAGCCTCTATTTCACGAGCGGCGCGCTGGGCGCCATTGATCTCAGCCGGAACGGCGTTTACGGCTACGACATCCGCACCGAAATCCTCGGAACCGAAGGCACGCTCAAGATCGGCTATCTGCGCGAAACTCCGATTCTGGTGATGACCAAAGACGGCATCACCCACGATACTGTGCCTTATTTCACCGAGCGTTTTGAACAGGCGTACATCACTCAACTTCAGGGCTTTGTGGAAAACGCCCTGCAAGGCAAACCGCCATCCGTTTCATGCGCCGACGGCGTCGCCGCATTACAGGCCAGCGCGGCGGCCACCCTGTCATTCAAGGAGAACCGCCCCGTGAAAATACAGGGTGACGATCTCTTTTGAGCCAACGCGAGTATCAGGAGATAAAGATGAAGATAAAAGTCGGGAATGCGCCGGTGAGCTGGGGCGTGATGGAAGTTGCCGGCTGGGGCGAGCAAATACCTTTCCGTCAAGTGCTTGATGAGATCATGGAAGCAGGTTACGCGGGCACGGAACTAGGGCCTTACGGCTACTTCCCGACAGAGCCGAACGAATTGACGCCGGAATTATCCGCACGCGGGCTGCAACTGGTCGCCAGCTTCGTACCCGTTCCACTGGCTCATTCAGAACGCCACGAGGCGGGCTATCAGGAAGCGATGAAGGTCGCTCAATTGTTGGCGCAGTCGGGCGCGCGCACCATCGTGCTGGCCGATGAGATGTGCGAGGCGCGTATGGCCGTGTCAGGCCGCGTTAACGAAGCGCGCGACGGGATGAGCGACCAACAGTGGGATGGGGCCGCACGGATTCTTAATCGCATCGCAGGGGCTTGCCGCGAGCTGGGACTCTCTGCGGTCTTCCATCATCATGCCGGTACGTTCGTTGAAACGCCGAAAGAGATCGCGCGTCTCTGCGAAAGTACAGACCCTGAACTGCTCGGGCTCTGCTTGGACACAGGGCATTACTTCTTCGGCGGTGGTGACCCCGTGGACGCGGTGCGCTTGTACGGCGCGCGTATACGCCATTTGCATCTGAAGGATGTCAAACTTCCGATCTTAGAGGCCGCGCGCCGGGATGGGGTCGGTTTCCTTGAGGCGGTGCGGCGCAGCGTATTCTGCGAACTCGGCGAGGGCGCAATTGATCTCAATAAAGTTATTCAAGACATGACCGCCGGGGGCTACTCGGACTGGGCCATCGTCGAGCAAGATGTGGACACACGCAGCGGAGATGTGAAGCCTTTTAAGAGTGCCCTCCGCAGCCGACAATATCTCTCAAAGGTGATCGGAATCTAATTTTGCCCACGCGAGCGAGGTCGTTCTGGAGCGACGCGGAAATCAAGCGATAAAAACTGGAGGTCTGTGTAGTGAAAGCTCTGGTCAAATATGAGTCGGGAGTCGGTCACGTCGCGTTGCGCGAGGTCGCAGAGCCGCGCTGTGGCGACGATCAAGTTAAAATCGAGGTCAGCTACTGTGGGGTTTGTGGCACCGACCTACACGTTTATGAAGACACTTTCAGGAACTACCCGCCGGTGATCCTCGGCCATGAGTTTTCAGGGCATGTGGTCGAACTCGGAAAGAATGTGCGCCATGTCGCGTTAGGTGATCCCGTTGCAGTGCTCCCGGCTTCTGCCATCGTCTGCGGCAGTTGTATGTTCTGTCGCACAGGTCACTTCATGTTCTGCCCCGAGCGGCGCGGGATGGGGCACGGAATCAACGGAGCTTTCGCGCGATATGCGGTGGTGCGCAAAGATCAGGCATACAAGGTTCCTCAAGAACTCTCGCTGGCGGAGGCCGCACTCAGCGAGCCATTCGCCGCTGCGGTCCAGGCGGTTACGGAACTCACGAATGTCAGACTGGGTGATGTCGCTTTGATCTCCGGCCCCGGACCAATGGGTCTGCTCTGCCTGAAGCTCCTCGTCGCCGAGGGCGTTAAGGCGATTGTCGCGGGTACATCCGAAGATGCGCTACGACTTGAGACGGCGCGACGCATCGGTGCGAGTGTCATCGTTGATACCAACCGGCAAGACCTCTCAACAGTGGTCGCTGAAGAGACTCGCGGGGCCGGTGTGGATGTCGCATTCGAGTGTGCCGGGGCGGCCACATCAGCCCGCAACTGCTTGCGAGCGCTGAAGCCTCTCGGCCAGTACACACAGG
>JACDEG010000289.1 GCA_013816505.1 Pyrinomonadaceae bacterium
AAACGTCGACGCCGCCGCCGGAAGTGGCGCGATGATCGCTTGCGCGGCGCGCGAGTTGTTTGAAGAACTCGGTGTGCTCGTCGCGCGCGGCGCGGAGACATTGACGAAGGGGCAACTCGCGTCGCTGCACGACGATCTTGCGTCAGGACGGATGCCGTTCCCGATGCTGCTCGAACATTACGGGCTGCATCTCGACGCGGATGATTTTCGTTTCGTCGGTCGGTGGGTGACGCCGCCGTTTAGTCCGCGCCGCTTCGACACGCTCTTCTTTCTCGTCACGTGCCCGCGCAAGCAGGAGCCGCGCGTGTTGAATGCTGAGTTCGAGGTGGGCGAGTGGATCGGCGCGGATGAAGCTTACCAACGTTGGCGGCGGGCGGAAATACTCGGCGCGCCGCCGGTCATTCATGCGCTGAGGACTCTGGCGGGCGGCGTGACGGACGACCTTGTCGAGCGTTTCCTGAGCGTGCCGCAAGCTCATCGCGAGCCTGTGCGGCGCATCGAGTTCTTGCCCGGCTTGATCTGCTTCCCGGTGCGGACGCCGACCAAGCCGCCCGCGACGCACACCAATTGTTACATCGTCGGCCACCGCGAGTTGGTCGTGATCGACCCGGCGTCGCCCGCCGCGGACGAGCAGGCGGCACTCGCCGAGTGTCTCGACGATTTGCGCGCCGCAGGCCGCACGGTGCGCGAGATTCTTTTGACGCACCAGCATCCCGATCACGTCGGCGGCGTCAATGCGCTAAAGTCACACTTCAACGGCGAGGTGCCAATCGCCGCGCACCATCTGACGGCGGAAGCCCTGCGCGGCGAGATCACGGTTGACCGGTTGATCGAAGACGAAGACGTGATCGAGCTTGACGGCCAGCCGCGCCTTTCGCTGCGGGCACTGCACACGCCAGGGCACACGCGTGGACACCTCTGCTTTTACGAAGAGCGGACGGGCGCGCTCATCACCGGCGACATGGTGGTCGGTTTGGGGTCGGTATTGATCGACCCGCCGGAGGGCGACGTGCACGATTATCTACGCTCGCTCGAAAGATTGCGCGCTCTGCCGAAGCTGACGGCGCTGTTCGGTGGGCACGGGGCGGCGGTCGCTGCGCCGCACGCGAAGATTGACGAGTACATCACGCACCGGCTCGAACGCGAAGCGCACATCCTCGCGGCGGTGCGCGGCGGGGCGGCGACCATCCCCGAAATCGTCGCGCGCGTTTACACAGACGTTCACCCGAAGGCCTTCATGATGGCCGAGCGGGCGGTGCTCGCGCACCTCGAAAAACTCACAGCTGACGACCTTGTCCGGCGCGACGGCGATGGTCATTACGCCGCGCGCCGTCTGAAGGAAGTAGTTGGTTAAGTGTTTTCTGCTCGAAGCTAAGGACTCAGCAGTGACAGGTGACAGGTGACAAGATAATTGCGGATTGCGGATTGAAGAAACAAGCAGAAGCACGGTCTTCTCTTAATCTGCTAATCCCCAATCCGCAATCGAAGGGTCTACATTCCGCAATCGCTCGGCATTGTCCTGTCACCTGTCACCATTTACCTGTCACGTTTGAGTAAGAAGTCGGAAGAGGCAACTGACCTGATCATGACATCCCTGAATCAACCGGAAATCGAGCGCGACCCTGCGGGGAACACGTGGCGCGAGGGCGAGCAGCTTTTCCGCACGATGGCCGACACCGCGCCCGTCATGATCTGGATGAGCGGCACGGACAATCTCTATTACTTCTTCAACAAAGGCTGGCTGAATTTCACCCGGCGCACGATGGAACAAGAGAGCGGCAACGGCTGGGCCGAGGGCGTTCACCCAGAAGATTTCGACCGCTGCCTGCAAACTTACGTCGAAGCTTTTGATGCACGCAGGAATTTTACAAGGGAGTACCGATTGCGCCGCGCCGACGGCGAGTATCGTTGGCTGCTCGACACGGGCGTGCCGCGCTATCTGCCCGGCGGCGAGTTCGCCGGATACATCGGCTCGTGCATTGACATCAACGAGCGCAAAGAGGCCGAGGAAGCTCAAGCGGAGTATGTCCATTTGGCCGCCCTCAGCACTGACGTGGGCGTGGCGTTCACGGCGGACGGTAGCCTGAAGGACATGCTGCGCGAATGTACTGAGGCGTTGGTGCGACACCTTGACGCGGCGTTTGCGCGTGTATGGACGCTCGACGAAGCGGGGAAAGTTTTAGAACTACAAGCCAGTTCAGGCATGTACACGCACCTCGACGGCCCGCACTCTCGCGTCCCGGTCGGCAAATTTAAGATTGGACTGATTGCCGAAGAGCGCCAGCCGCACCTCACCAATTCCGTGATCGGTGACCCGCGTGTTGCCGATCAGGGGTGGGCGAAGCATGAGGGGATGGTGGCTTTCGCCGGTTACCCGTTGATTGTCGAAGAACGTCTCGTCGGCGTGATGGCGGTGTTCGCGCGCCACATTCTCACGGAAGTTGCGCTGGAATCGATGGCCTCGGTCTCGAACGGCATCGCGCTCGGCATCGGGCGTAAGCACGCGGTAGCGAGATTACTTAGATCGCGAGCCGAACTGGAATCACGTGTCGTCGAGCGCACCGCCGAACTCTCAAATGCTAACGCGGAACTCGAAGCGCAAATCGCCGAACGCAGGCGCGTCGAGGACGAGTTACAGAAAGAGCGAGAGTTCCTGGGCGCGCTGCTCGACAACCTCGCCGAAGGAATCGTCGCGTGCGACGCCGAGGGCGTGCTGACGTTGTTCAACCGCGCGACGCGCGAGTTCCACGGCCTGCCTGAAGAGAAGATTCCAGCCGAACGATGGGCCACGCACTACGATTTGTATCTGCCGGACGGTCGGACGCGCATGCGGAGGGAAAATGTGCCGCTGTTTCGTGCGCTCGAAGGCCATTACGTCCGCGATGTGGAGATGGTCATCGCCCCGAAGAACGGTCCGTCACGCACGCTGTTAGCAAACGGACAGCCGATCATCGACGGCAGCGGGAAGAAGTTGGGCGCAGTGGTCGCAATGCACGACATCACCGAACGCAAGCGCGCCGAGGAAGAGCGCGAGCGACTGCTGCGCGAGCAGATCGAGCGCGAGCAGATGCTCGCCGAACTCTCCACGCCGCTCGTGCCCGTATGGAAAGATGTCTTAGTGCTGCCAATCGTCGGCTCCCTCGATACGGAGCGGATGGAGCGCGCGACCGAAGCGGCGCTCGGCGAGGTGACGCGGACATGCGCTCGCGCCTGCATCATCGACATCACTGGTGCGCGGATCATCGACTCGCACGCCGTCGCGCGCCTCAGCCACCTCGTCTCGGCACTCAGACTGATTGGCGCCGAGGCCATCGTCACCGGCATCAGCGCGCACGCCGCGCAGAATCTGGTCGGCCTCGGCCTCGACTTACAAGGCATGCGAACGCACCGCACACTCGCGGAGGCGTTGGCCGCAATCATCAAAACAACGGCAGCAAGATACACAATCAAGGACAGTTCAAGAAGCTAATGACACTCGCAAAAACCATCGGCGAACTCAAACAGCAGGGCTACCAAGTGCGCTCCGTCAAGGACGAACTGCGAGCCAACCTTTTAATGAAACTGCGCGCCGGCGAGCGCATCTTCCCCGGCATCGTCGGCTATGACGAGACGGTCGTGCCGCAGATCACGAATGCCATTCTCGCGCGCCACAACCTGATTCTTCTGGGCCTACGCGGGCAGGCCAAGAGCCGGATCATCCGTCAACTGACGAATCTGCTTGACGAGCGGATTCCGGTCATCGCCGGTTCGGAAGTCAACGACGACCCGTTCCGTCCGGTCAGTGCCTACGGTCGGCAGATGATCGAGGAGCGGGGCGACCAAACGCCCATCGCCTGGGTCGAACGCGATTCACGTTTCGTCGAAAAGCTGGCGACGCCGGACGTGACGATTGCAGACATCATCGGCGACGTTGACCCGATCAAGGCGGCGCGCGGTGGGCATCTGTTGGGCGACGAATTAACGATTCACTATGGCCTGCTGCCGCGCGCCAACCGTGGCATCTTCGCGATCAACGAACTGCCCGATCTGGCCGGCAAGATTCAGGTCGGTCTCTTCAACATCATGCAGGAGGGAGACGTGCAGATTAAGGGCTACCCGGTGCGCCTCGCGCTCGACGTGATGCTCGTCTTCTCCGCCAACCCAGAGGACTACACCGCGCGTGGCAAGATCATCACGCCCCTCAAAGACCGCATCGGCTCAGAGATTACGACCCATTACCCGACCGAACTGCAACTCGGTGTTGAGATCACCAGGCAGGAGGCGTGGACGAAGCGCGAAGGGTTCGACGGGAACGTGAACATCCCTGACTTCATCCGCGAGACCGTCGAGCAGATCGCGTTTGAGGCGCGCGATGACCAGCGCATCGACAAGCGCTCCGGCGTCTCGCAGCGTCTGCCGATCACCGTCACCGAGTCGGTCGTCTCGAATGCCGAGCGGCGCGCGCTCCTCACCGGCGAAGACGAGATTGTGCCGCGCATCTCCGACATCTACGCCGCCGTCCCGTCGATGACCGGCAAGATGGAACTCGAATACGAGGGCGAGCAAATCGGGGGCGCGAAAATCGCGAGAGACTTACTCAAGCGCGCCGCCGGAGAGATTTTCGAAGGCTACTTCGTCGGCATCGATTTTACCCGCGCGGTGCGCTGGTTTGACGAAGGTAACAACCTCCGCCTCGCCGACACCGCCTCCGCTGAGGAATGCCTGGCGCTGCTTGAAGCCGTGCCCGAACTGATGGAGAACTCGCTCGTCCCCTTCGACTTCAACCAATCGGACGCCGCCCAGACCGTCTCCGCGTGCGAGTTAGTGCTCGAAGGTCTCTACGCGCAAAACAAGATCAGCCGCAACGAAGAGGGCGGCTACACGGCGGCCACGAAAGCGAAGAAGGACCGGCGCGGGATGATCTACGACGATCTGACGGAGACGGGTAGGTACAGTTGATTTTCGATTTCAGATTTGCGAATGAAATCCGCAATCTGAAATCCCGCTTCGGACACGCGGGCAATCAAAACGCTTCGTGTTTCTGATGAGTTGATTTGTGTGGAGGATGAAATTATGGATCGCAGAGAGTTGATGAGTTTCCTCGCCGGCGTCCCCGTGCTGGCCGCATTTGCCGACGAGATTGCGGCAGCGCCGTTAACGCAGCCGCCCGCCGGAGTTGGTGCTGACGACCCGCTCGGCGCGGTCGGGACGAAACTGCTCTTTGAGAACGCGCGCGTGAAAGTGTGGGAGTTCGCGCTCGAACCTGGCGAGTTGATTCCGATGCACACGCATACGATGGACTATTTATTTCACGTCTACGAAGGCTCGACGCTGGAAGCGACGTTCGCCGACAACTCGCCGGCGAAGCGCTTCGACCTCAAAACCGGCGACGTGCGCTTCGTCGGCAAAGGCAGTCGCCACGCGGCGCGCAACGTCGGCGCGAAGCGTTACGTCGAAGTGCTCGTTGAGATGAAAGGCTAAGGCCGGTTCTCGTCATCCGAAAAAGGAACGGTTCGTAAGATTCTCATCACAGGTGCGACCGGCACCATCGGCGGCGAACTGGTCAAACAACTCGCGGCGACGGGTACTGGTGCGCGACCGTGCGAAAGCGGCGGCACGTACCATCGTGAAATAAACGAGTTTCTCGCGCGCAAGATTTGCCGCGACTTACAGACTCCGGAAACACAGGGTCAGAAGTAAATGAAATTCATTCGCTATTCAAAATTCAAAGGCTTCGATGTCTCGGGCGTCAACCTCGGCGACCTGATGGACGGGTTGCAGGACTCTCTGCTGCAATCCGGTTACGACGACGATTATTACTGGACGCGCGAGCGTCGTCCGCAGGACACGTCGCTCGACGCGCTGCGGCAAGCGCTGCTGCAAGCCCTCCTTGAAATGGGCGAGTTGGAGCAACGTGATGCCGAGCAGATGCTTGCCGAGAACAACAATCAATTCAAAGGCTCGCAGCTCGAAGAGTTGATTAACAAGTTGATCGAGCGTCTGGTCGAAGAAGGCTATCTGAATCTGCGCGAAGAAGAACAGCCGCGACAGACGCGCGATGGGCGGCGCGGTGGGCGGGGGCGGGTGGATAAACCCGTGCCGCGTGACATCAAGTTCGAAGTGACTGAAAAGGGTCTGGACTTTCTCGGCTACAGGACATTGCGCAACCTGCTCGGCAGTATGGGCAAAAGCTCCGTCGGGCGGCACGACACGCCGCATCTTTCAACCGGCATCGAGGCGGCGCAGGCATCGAAGCCCTACGAGTTCGGCGATACGATCAACCTCGACGTCAACACCACGCTGATGTCGGCGATCAAGCGCGAGGGATTAGGTGTGCCGCTCAACCTCGAATACCGCGACCTCCACGTGCATCAGTGTGATTACCAATCGTCGTGCGCGACCGTCGTGATGCTTGACTGCTCGCACTCGATGATCCTCTACGGCGAAGACCGCTTCACGCCGGCGAAAAAAGTCGCGCTCGCGCTCGCGCATTTAATCAGAACGCAGTATCCCGGCGACTCTTTGAAGATCGTGCTCTTTCATGACGACGCCGAAGAATTGCCGCTCGCACGACTGGCGACAACGCAGGTCGGCCCGTACCACACCAACACCGCCGAGGGGTTAAAACTCGCGCGCCGTCTGTTGCTGGCACAGCGCAAAGAGATGAAGCAGATCGTGATGGTCACGGACGGCAAGCCGACCGCCTGCTTCCTCGACAACGCGGCGGTGAGTCAGACCGCCCGCAGCGGCAGAGGGGCAGCAGCAGCGGCGGCGGCGCGTCAACAGCGGAGCGAGATACGCACGGGCAAGCGACTCTACAAAAACTCGATGGGACTCGACCCCGTGGTGATGGACGCGACATTCAAAGAAGTTCAGGCGTGCCGCAAATCCGGTATCATGATTAATACATTCATGCTGGCAAGCGACTATTACCTCGTCGAGTTCGTCAAACAGATGTCCGCGATGACGAACGGCAAAGCCTACTTCGCCACGCCCGGCAACCTCACGCAATTTGTGTTGATTGATTTTCTGAAGCGCAGGAAAAGCCGCGTTAAGTAGCACGGCGAAGCAGTCTCTCTGACGCGAAGCATGTCGAAAAATAATTTTCTAATCATCGGGAGGATTGAGAACATAGAAGTCATCGCGGTGCGCCATTCGATTCACGTGTTAGAATTTCTGCAAAGCACTTACGGGCGCGGGAGATGGAGGAAGCTGAAGGGAGTAGCTTCCGTGCAGTTGGAAAATGGTAGAATCCGTCTTGCCGAAGTCCACTGGTTTGAAGCCCACGGCATCGGTAAACGACAGATCAAGATTAAACATTACCTTGATTAACCATGAGCAAACACACCGAGTCGTCTCAGCCTTTGATCGCCATCTGTGTAGATAATACTGATTACGAAATGTCTCTCAAGCGGCGCACCGTTTACCCCGTGATTCCGGACGCGGACGCCGAGCAGGATAATTACGTCAGAATCATTGATGAGACGGGTGAAGATTACCTTTTCCCCTCCAGCCGGTTTGTTCTTATCGCGGTGACACCTGACATTGAAGAGGCTGTGCTGGCAGAAGCCTAGCGCGATAGCCGGGCATTGTGTAAGTTATCCATCTATCCCTTTCATCCCTCATTCTTCATCCTTTGTAGCGCAGTGCGGCACGAGCGGCGCGCACGATTTGACCTGCTTCCTGTGGACTTGTAGATAGCGTGGTGAGGTGTCCCATCTTGCGCCCCGGTCGGGCGTCGGCTTTGCCGTAGAGGTGGAGTTTCACGTCGGGGAATGCGCACGCGGCGCGCCAGTCGGGTTCGCCCTGTTGCCAGAGTTCGCCGAGCAAGTTGGCCATCGCGGTGGCGGGTCGCAGTCGTTCGGTCGAGCCGAGCGGCAGACCGCAGACGGCGCGCAGTTGCTGCTCGAACTGGCTG
>JACDEG010000742.1 GCA_013816505.1 Pyrinomonadaceae bacterium
GTTGTAATCGCCGGGCATCATGCTGAACGGCAGACACGGGACACCGGCCCTCACTGCCGCTGAACCGCGTTTCTAAATACGCGCCATCGTCGCGCGATAATTTTGACAAAGGCTCGCATATCTCGTCGGCTACCCTCCATCACGTGGGGCTAGATGCCCGCGCATGGAGGAAGTATCGCATGAAGATGACCGATCTGTTCTTGGCTGAACTGGAACGAGAAGCCGCCGCGACACGCCGCACGCTGGAGCGCATGCCCGACGGGCGTTATGACTGGAAGCCGCACGAGAAATCAATGGCACTCGGCTATCTGGCAGAGCTTGTCGCAAGGCTGCCATCGTGGACCGTCTTTACGATCAAACAAGACGAGTTGGAACTGACAACGCACAAACCGCCACCGCTCCGCACGAGCCGCGAATTGGTGCAGGCGCTCGACGAGGGGGTCGCCGAGGCGCGCGAGGCTCTCGCAAACACCACCGACGAGCATTTGATGAAGCCTTGGCGGCTACTCGTCGCCGGTCGTGTAGTGTCGGAGGAGCCGCGCTACATCATGCTGCGCGACGCCGTGTTCAATCACATGGCGCATCACCGCGGACAATTGACGGTTTATCTGCGGCTCAATGACGTGCCGGTGCCGGCGATCTACGGACCGTCGGCGGACGATGGAAATTTTTAATAGCGAATCGCCCACACGCGAATGTCTGCGTTGCGGAGAAAGCAACAGAAATGATGAGGACTCTATGTCAGATCAAACAAGGTCGCCGGACTAGCGAACGGTGATAGACGAAGAAACTCGAATGCTCGAAGACGAGATGGAATTGCGCGCGCGTCTCTCCGTGGGCGGCGAAGCGCAGCGGCAGTTCCTGTGTCAGTTTTCCTTTGCCGGGCTGAGTCTGGTCGCCGCGTAAAGCTGCCAAGACCTGCACCCGTCGTTGTGCGTCCTCTATATGTCGGGCTACACCGACGACGCCATCGTCCGCCACGGCGTCCTCGACGAAGGCACCGCCCTCCTGCAAAAGCCGTTCATGCCCGACGCCCTCGCCGGCAAAGTGCGCGAAGCGCTCGACGCGGACCGACGAGAGCTTTAAAAAGAAGACCTAATCATGGAGCACATTGCGGACGCGGAGGAAAGGTGGAAGGATGCCGATCTTGTTCAAAGCACGACAAACGATGGCCCTTGAGTGAGCCCGCATCATCTGCGAGACACGACCGATATTTCTTCGCGTTCGATGGTATGGTTTCGGGGATTATTTCCCCGTCACTTGCTTATCTGATAGATTGAGCCAACCGCCGTTGAAGCCCGCGCGCTGTAAACCCACTTGGAGATAAGGACACTGCCGCAGCAAGCGCCAGATGAGTTCCGAGCGGTAGTTCTCGATCATCATCACGATGGGTCCCTGATCGAGTCCGAAGTACCCTTGCGAGATCCACCCTCGGTTGTTAGTTCCGTCTGAGAAGGTCGGATTGTAGCTGCACTTGAAGCCGTACTCGCTCGTCAAGTCCGGAAACTTCTCGTCGAAATATTTGATCGACGGCAGCACCAGTTCCGGCGCGAACGGGAGCGAGGCGACGACGGCCCACGGCGCGAGCGTGCCGTCGTCCGGCCCCGCCGGGATGCCCCGCGCCTTGTAGTCGTAGAAGCGGCGCTCGATGCCCTTCACTTTGCGCCGGGCCGGGCCGGGGCCGGCGCTCGCCGTAATTCCCCAAGTGTACTCCCCGTAGCCGGCAAACTGCTTCGGGTTGCGGATCGCGTACTGTTGCTGGAGGTAAGCCGCGCGGCGGCTGTTCTCGAAGTAGTCGAGGCCTTTCCCGCGCATGTACTCGTCCTGAATGCCGCGAAAGTCGATCCAGACGTGCGAGAGTTGGTGGATGAAAAGCGGGCCGGCGTATAGAAACTCGATGTCGTAAAGCTTCTTCCATCGATAGCTCTCGGCCCACGCTGCGTAACTTTCAGCGGGCAGCGAATGCGTTGGGGAGCCCAAGCCGAGCACGTAGAGGATGAGCGCCTCGCTGTAGCCTTCCCAACGGTACTTCAGAAATCCTGTCCCCGGCTTCCAGCCGTGCGAGACCTTTGGTCCCCCGTTCTGCGCCCACTGCCAGTCGGCGCGGGCGTAGAGCGCATCGGCCAGCGTGCGGATCTCACGTTCTTCGTCAATGTCACGGTCGAAATACCTTCCGGCGGCGAGCGCGCCGGCGAGCAGAAACGTCGTGTCGATGATTGACAGTTCGGAATTATGCGCGCGCCGCCCGGTCTTCATATCAAGGAAGTGATAATAGAAACCCTGATAGCCGGTCGCGTCCGGCTCCTCTCCCTGCGGGCTGTTCCAGAAGAAACGCAGGGTGGTGAGGACACGCTCGACGGCCTCGCCGCGCAGCAGGTATCCGCGCTCGACGCCGACGAGATATGCCGTCAGCGCGAACCCGATGGCGGCGATGCTGGCCGCCGCGTTCTCCTTCGTGCTG
>JACDEG010000743.1 GCA_013816505.1 Pyrinomonadaceae bacterium
ACTTCAACCTACTTTGTCGGCGGTGTTGCCCGCTGCGAAAGCGCGAAGAAAATCCGGCCGCTCGATCATCAGCCGCGCCAGTTTCGCGCCCAGCCGGCAGAGGGCCTGGTGGTACTCGCCGCTCAAATGATCTCCGCTGTAGTGGTGGCCGAACTCGTGTATGAGAAGCTCGTTGACATCATCGCTTACGCCCTGCTCGAACCATTTGCGACCGAGGCGCCCGATGTTGAATATCAGCCGAGCGGGTTCACCGCCGTAACACACGGCGGGCGGCCAGTGTCGATCGTTGGTCACTTCGACCGTCAGATTAACACCTATTAGCGAGCGCGCGTAAGCCACGATCTGTCGAATGCCAGGGTCTATTCATTCTCGGAGTTCAAGCCCGATTGCTGTCAGCGCCAGTGCCGGTTGCGCAGCATAACGGCGACACGCTGCTGCGATGTTCTCCGCTCCACATACTCTCAACAGTGAGATAGCTGCATTCCTGAGCGCCGCCATGACCTGCGGGATACGCCCCGCTCTCACTTGCGAGCGATCTTCGTCAAAAGTCACATCCCTGACCCAGTGCAACTTGTTCTCAATGTGCCAATGCTCTCTCCACAGCTTCAAGAGTTGGCCGGGCCCGGCGCGTTCACTTGAGAGCGACGTGATCGCGTAAGCCACTTCCTGGCGCGCTTTCCCGCTCCGCTTCTGCGTGACTGTGCGCCGCAACTCTAGCACCTGCTCGTGTCCCGGCCAGTCCGTATAACCTGAGAGAGCCGTCGAAGTCCGAAGCACCCGTTCTGTAATACGTCCTCCATGATGGTCGGTGGAGCGCGCCTCACGGATGGTATCCGCAAGAGTGTGCGCATGCTCGAACACCAACGCAATATCTTCACGCAAAGTGGGTTGGTTGTCTTTGACTGCCAGCAAGTAATCGCCACCTCTGTCAATAATCGAGCGTGCCATCTCACGCTGCGTAAGTAATGCGTCGGCAGTAATTACCCGCCCTTCGAGAACCACCGACTGCAACAACTCCTCAGAGTGACTGATCTCGTTCGTATGGTCAGAGACCGAGACCTGCGCTAAGACCACCCCCAAACGATGCGAGAGCGTTGACAGAAGGTGCGCACCTTCTGCCCCTTGCTGTTGACTACCGCACAGTGTCTTGCCATCCATCGCGATGCCTTCCAAGACTGCGCCTGTGCGGTGGCGATGACTGCTCAAGACTTGTTCGGCCCACCTCGTCACGGCGTGCTCCAACTTCTCACAGTCAAGGCCGCGAAAGATGCGATGCAGGGTCGGCTGGCTCGGCCCGCGACTGCGGCGGATACCGAGGAGCGCTAACCAGCGTTCGCCATAGTTGCAGCCCCATTCAGCAATGGCAGCTTGTGAGCGACAGCCGCACATCACCGCCACGCAACAGAGTAATAAGACTGGCAGCAGTTCATAACGGCGTCCTTGCGCTTGGCGAAACTCCGGGACTTCTGCTAAAGCATCTCTGAGGGACGGCACTCTTCGAGTGATCATGCATTCCTCCGTAGAAGTGTTGGTCTGGTAACCTCATTCTACTGGGGAATGCGTCCCTCCTAACGAAAATGAATAGACCCTGGTTGCCGCCTGATGGCTCTTGCTTTTGGACCGCTGCTCATAGTAGGCCCTGGCCCAGAATCGACAACCTATAACTCGTTCAACCCGACGCCTCGAACGTGAGAGTTAAGCCTTTGCAAAAGCGAAGAAGACGAGCACCACATCGGCTCGCCTTCTTCATTAATCCATCAGGCTCGTTCGTTACCCGTCGAGTTTGAGAGGCTTTACCTGCCGGCTTGAGCGCTTATCGCCTTCTGACTCGCCCCTTCGCCCGCGATCTCGATCCGGCGGGCTTTCACCTCCTCCTTCTTCGGCAGAGACAGGTACAGCACCCCGTTGCGGTACTCCGCCGTGATGCCTTCGCCAGAGACCGTATTCGGCAGCGTCCTATCACACGTCTTCATCTGCCTCCGGGCATTATCACTGACCCCTCAACTCTACTTTTAGTACGGCACCGGACAGACGAGTTATTTGATCGCCAGCCATCACAAAATAGAATACCCGCATCAGCGCGAGGAGTTGCGCGCCCCGACCACACGGTCGAACTCCTCTTTGACAATCCAGTAGCATTCTCAGGCGGACGCCTCCAGCCGCCCGCGGTCAAAGATCGTCACCCTGCCGCGGCTGTACCGGGTCGGCATCAGTTCAACGCGCGAGCCGACGCTTGTGCCGGCCCCGGACAATGTTTGTGTCCTGAAATAGATTTGTGTTCCGGTCATGGCTCGTTCTCAACAAAGTGAACCCGCCACGGAGAATTACTGCTTCGCCTTCTGCAATTCATCGAGCGTGCGCTTGAGCGATTCGAGCCTTTGCCCGGCATCACCGAGTTTCCCTTCAGCGGTCAGACGTTGATATTCCGATAAATCCGCGGCGGCGCGGTTAATGAG
>JACDEG010000290.1 GCA_013816505.1 Pyrinomonadaceae bacterium
GCTAAAGACCATGCACCCATGCTATCAATCTCAGCTATCTTGCCCGCGGGCATCGAACCCCCGCGCAAGATGGTTCATCCATCCCCACCGCAAGCGGTGGGGCATTAAGAACCTTTTTCGTAAAGAAAATAGTTTACCCATGACTGATGTTTTATGTTGACAGATGTATATACCCATGCTAGAATATTTTTCAGCTTAGGACATCAAACACGAAAGGCGACCAGACACATGTTCATCCTGAGAAACAAAGCGCAAATCACGAACGCAATCAATAACGCGAAGGCCCTACACCCGAAAGTCAAGATGGTTGAGTTTAGCGAGTATGCGGTGACAGGTAGCACCGGGAACACCTCCACGGTGCTCTGCTACCGCGCGAATGGCGAGTGTGTCGTTGATTGCAACTGCCCGTCGAGAGTGCCATGCAAGCACAATGCGGCGGCCATCGCGTTACACGTGCATGTGGCGGCACGGCGCGGCCACTAAAGCAGAAGGGCTTCCCTTACGCTCTACACGTTCGGGAAGCCCTCAACATCAACCCTTCAAAGAACGGTAAATGCTATGCAAAGCAATCCTACCACGCCGACACAGACGCCGGCGCAAGACGACGACGCCGAATTAGCGCACCACATCTCGGCCATCCTCAACCACCCGGCCACGCCCCTTTTGCATTTACAACGCGCTGGCGGATGCCGTGTGCGACCTAAACGCGCCGTAAGGTTACTGGGACTCAATCGAGTACATGACGCCGCTCATCGCCAACAACATCAGGAAGGGAAGCGAAGAGTAAGCGCGGATGAATCCTCACGACGGTGGGAACTTCTCAGAGGCTGGCTCATCGGGACTGGCCTCTTTGGCTTTGGTGGAACACACGCCGCTTTCGGAGTCTAGAGAGGCAAGGAAAAGAGAAGGTTCCCTCCGTTCTCTTGTCCCAAGAGGCTGGCCGAGCCCGCACACGCGCCTGCCTCTCTTGCTTTCATGGAACGCGCGCATGTGGGTGTGATACTGGAAACAATGGCGTCCGTGACGCCCGCCACGGTAGCCCGTGCGCCACTGTGAGCGCGTTTTAGGAATCAAGCCCTACTGTGCGGCGGTTGAAAATGGAAGCGGCGGGGCTTTAGCAACCTACCAAGCAGTGTCTCAATCAGAAAGGATAAACCATGCCCCCCTCCGATAAGCCGCTGGAGCCCGCCTTCATGTGCGGGCGCCGACATCGACATTCCAGCCGGCGGCAGGTTGTCGAGTGCGACCAACGCCACGCCCGTCGCGAGGCGCTGAAGTGTGAGAAGGCGAAGGCCGAAGAGACGAAGCCCGATGAGATGATGCACGAAGATGAGGCGTAAGGGCTCACGCGCTCGCACACCGCCCCTGTGCGCTCGCTTTCGCCCTCACTCCACACCGCAACCCGTGTCAGCACAGGGCAATCGTGATGACATCTTTCGTCGTTGCTGTCTCTAACCTTTCGCGCACTTCGGTGCATTCCTTCTCCGGCAAAGCGTCAAGGTTCTTGGTAACGGTAAGCACATCCTTTTCGCGCGAGGGTAGTAGCTCAATCGGGTGAGAGAGTGTAAGCTCTCAATTATGGTAACGATCACGATCACATGCTCTTATTGTAGCGGCGAACAACTCGTGCGCCACGGACTGACGAAGAATGGCAAACAACACTACCTGTGCAAAGACTGTCGGCGCAGTAGCCGCGATCAGCCGCAGCCGAACGGCTACACCGCACAAGCGCGGGAAGAAATCCTGCGTGCCTACGAAGAGCGCAGCAGTGTGCGCGGGTTGACACGCACCTTTGGCGTGTCGCGCAATACAGTCAGCGCCTGGATCAAAAAAAAGAAGTAACCCTCCCGCCGCTGAGTGCCACGCTCGTGGTGCCAGACGCAGAGCAATCGGAGGCGACAACTTTAGAATTAGACGAGATGTGGTCATGTGTGCTGAACAGAGCCAACAAACGGTGGATTTGGATTGCACTGTGCCGTCTGACCCGGCAAGTCGTCGCTTATGTGATTGGTGATCGCAGTGTGGCGAACTGCCGTCAACTCTGGGAACGTATTCCACCGGTTTATCGCGGCGGCCACTGCTCCACCGATTTCTGGGAAGCCTACCAACAGGTGCTCCCTAATGAGCAGCACACCGCGGTCGGCAAAGAGTCGGGACTGACGGCGAGAGGTCGAGCGGTGGAACAATACTTTGCGCCAACGACTCGCCCGCTTTGTGCGTAAGACTTTGTCCTTCTCCAAGTCCGAGGTGATGCACGAAATCTGTTTACGATTGTTTCTTCATCGTTACAATCTCTCTTGTCTCACCTGATTGGGCCACTACCCGCGCGAGATGTTCCGTAGTTCGGGGTAACGCGTGAGGGCGGCAACGTATTGAGCGGCGGAGGAAACTGTGACTTCGCCGGATTTGACTGCCGCGATTAGTTCCTTGTCACCGCTTTCTTTCACCTTCTGAGCGTGTTGTACTGAACGCCGAGACACGTTCAATAGGGCAGCAGTTTCGGGTTGTTCCAAAGCGCAAATTCGCGCTTTGAAATCCGCTGACCGCCTATCTCCACCCTTCTGAATATTCGCAATCTTCGCAGCGACCATCGCCCGCTGACTTTCGTTCAGATTGCGCCGGTGAAGATTGAGCGACACGACAAACGAAACAAGCGGGCCTTTGCCATTCCACTTGCGATACGTCGGATTGATGCCAAGCTTTTCACACGCTTTGAAACGGTTGCGACCGTCGATGATCTTGCCCTCATGCGTCCAGATAGCTTCACGTAATCCGTGCTCCCGAATGTCATTAACGAGCGCGGTAAACTCCGCATCGCTCATCATCGGCAGGGGTGGAGGGTGAAAACGTGGACGCTGACGTGAAGAAACTTTAATATGCGGCCATGACGAATATTGAACAAAGAAAGCATGAGCGCGCACAACTCCCTCTTAAGCTCGACTTTATCCATTTTGGAAACAGGTAACGTAGACAAAGGACTTAGCGCCTTGATCGTTAGCGAGACTTTTTGTCTGTCAGTGAAAAATACGGCTCTGGTGCAAACGGTGAAGAGTATAGATAATCGGTGGCATGCCCCAGCTTCCCTCTGATCTGCCAGCGCTCTTCACAGGCCGCCACTTCGATCGCTTACTCATCATCCAGTCCGTTCGCTGGTACCTCACCTCCAAGCTCAGCTACCGCGATGTGTGCTCGCTGATGGCTGAGCGCGGCGTCACCCTCGTGCATACCACAGCGCTGCGATGGGTCCAGCACTATGTTCCTGTGTTCGAGAAACAATTCAAGAAATATGCCCGACCCACAGGTGAGATCGTGGAGGGTTGATGAAACTTATATCCGTGTCAAAGGTAAGTGGACCTACCTCTACAGGGCAGTTGACAAGCAGGGACGAACAGTCGATTTCCTGCGCAGCGAAAAGCGAGATATGGCAAATGCCAAACGCTTCTTCATCAAGGCGATCGAGAACAATGAGGCACCAGCGAAGATCACCCTCGACGGGTATCAAGCATCGCACAGGGCGGTGGCTGAACTGAAGGCAGAAGGCGTCTTACCCGAGAGTGTCGAAGTGCGCACCAGCAAATACTTGAACAACCTCGTAGAGCAGGACCACCGGCGAGTGAAACAGCGGTACTATCCGATGCTCGGGTTCAAGAGCTTCAGCAACGCAGCCGTGACACTGAGTGGAATTGAGTTAGCGCAGAAGATCAGGAAAGGGCAGTTCAACACCTCAAGCATTAGCCAAGCAGGAGCAGTAGTGCCACAGGTCTGGGAAGCAGTGCTCGCGGCGTGAAGTGTAAAGTGGAGACCACTTGGGCTCTTGCTGCTTTATTGACAGAGTTTGCACCAGAGCCGTCTGCAGCACGCTGGCATCCTTAAGTTGACAATACCTTCCGCATCCCCACCAGCGAAGGCGCGCAGCCGACTCGGTTCGACGAAGATCGAAAGCGGCGCGAGATCGAATTGATCGGCATAATACCTGCGTAGCGGTTGATAAACGGTGGCCGATAAATCGGCGCAACTGCCCACCGCCTCCGCCAGAATGACATCCGGTTGTGCCTGATCGAGAAGTCGCTGCGCGTGATCAACAAGTTCGTCGAATTTGCAGCAGAAACACCCGCCCGTAATCTCTTCCGTCGGCAGGCCGAAACCGCGCATGACCTCCGTATCAACGAGGGCATCCCCTTGATCGTTAGTGATTACCCCGACCCGCAGGCCGCGCCTCATCAATTCTCGCGCGGCACGGACGAGCGCCGTCGTCTTGCCGGCGCCGAGAAAGCCCCCGACGCAGGCGATCAAAACCTTAGCTCGTTCACTCATGTTCCACTTTCGTCACTTAGCCAGAGTCAAGCGAATCACATGACCTCCCGCCGCCGCGAGAACGGCAGGGATCGTATCCGCCGCCGTGACCTTGAGTTGCCGCCGGATCAATTTCGTGGGTTGGTCAGGGGCGCGGGGGTCGTCGGCATAAACCTCTGCGATGAATTTTCCGGGGCCGATGAAGTTCAGCGGGACGGACAGTTTCCGCGCGCTACTGTCGGTCATGCTCCCGACGTACCACTGCCTGCCCCGCCGCCTGGCGACGGTGATGTACTTGCCGACAGACCCGTCGAGCACCTTCGTCTCGTCCCACGAAGTCGGGACCTGGACGAGAAATTCCAGTTCCTGCTGACCTTGATATGCGGACGGAGAATCCGCGATCATCGGCAGATAGTCCTCATACACCACATACCTCGCCAGTTGGCGGGCGCGGGTTCCCATCGTGACGGGCGCGACGTTACGGGGGATAAACTCCTTTACCGTGACGTTGCGAAATGATCCCGAATGAAAATCAACGGGGCCGGCCAGCATGCGGACGAAGGGAATCATCATTTCATGTTCCGGCGTGCTTCCGTGCGCGTCCCATTTGTTGTATTCCAGGTTAAACGCCGCTTCAACGGCGAGCAGATTCGGATACGTGCGATTAAGCCCGGTCGGCTTGTAGACGTTATGCAAGGTCACTGTCAGATGGTGCTTCGCCGCCAGTCGGACCAGATCGTAAATGAAGCTGACCGTTTCCTGATCGTCACGATCAAAGAAATCAACCATCACGCCTTCAATGCCCCACTGCTCGTAAATGGGGAAGGCTGTTTTCATTTGCGCTCTGGCCGCCGCCGAATTCATCCAGAGGCGCAGGCGCACGCCCTTTTGACGGGCATAAGCGATCACCTCCGGCAAGTCGATTTCGGGCAAACTCTTGGTGATGTCCTGGCCTCGATAAGGCACGATAGTGCCGCCGTACCATGCGATATTCTCGAAACCATCCAGCGAGTGATATTCGATCCCGTGTTCGGCGCAGAAGTCGATGTAGTGCTTATGCGTCTCGGTGTTCTGCCCGCCGGTGAAGCCGGTGTTTTTAATGTCGTAGCCGTTCCACCAGGGAAAGGTCGTCTTGCCCAGTTTGATCCAGGAGGTATCCGTGAGGGCGCAGGGAGGGTTCAGGTTCGTGACGATGTTCGATTCGATCAATCGCCCCGGATCGTCCGCGATCATCAGGACGCGCCAGGGCGAGGTGTGAGGCAGACTGGCTTTCACTTTAATTCGAGGATCGTCCAGGCGTGGAGAAAGCCGGCTGGTGAGAACGCCGGGGCTGTTCACGACCCCGGACAGATACATTCCGGCATAATTGGTCAGGTCGGCTTCGGTCACGCCGACCCAGATTTTATTTGGATACTCCAGCAGCAGCGGGAGGCCGATTAACGAATCAGGAGTGATATTTTTCAACGACAGAATCTCGTAGCGCACCTCGTATGGCGTCGTGAAAAAAGGGAGCGGTAGTGCGTATGCCGTGGGGTCGCCGACGAAGGAAAGAGTCGAATGCTCGGCGTTGATGATGAGTTCGGGCAAAGCCGTCTGTGTCGGAAATCGATAGCGAAAAGCCGCGCCGTCATCATACGCCCGAAAAATCAAGTCGAGCCGACGCCGCGGCGCTGCCTGCTCTTCAAGCGAAATGACTGCCTCGCGGTAATGGTCGCGCGCGGCGCTGGTCTTCCCCGGATTGAGCGCATAAGTTTGATCGCGCTCGGAGCGCGCGACCTTGACGATCCGCAAATTGCTGTCCAGTGGGCCGGCAGGCGCTAAGTCGATCCCTAAGCTCGCTTGCTGCACTAACGGTTTCCCACGGTAGGAGACGCTATAACAGGGGACGGATTTCTGACCCGACCTCTCGCATAACTCAAACACAATTTGTATTTTTTTATCGGGCGACTCGACGACAACGGGGTTGTTGGAGGGGGATTGGCTTGCCGCTTTCTCGCCGGCTAATGAAGCTATCGCGGGGAAGCTCGCCAGAAACTTTATCAACTCTCTTCGGTTCATAATAAATTACACCTAATGTGCGACTCTTTTGACTTGTTGGATTTTGTCTCGTAGGGACTTGATGACAATAGCCCAGCGATTTATCGCTGGGGGCACGTTGCCCGGTCAGCGGCAGTCCCGTAGGGACGACTGAACAGCAGCCGGTTTCCGTCGTCCCTACGGGACTGCCACCGATTTACATACCTGCTCCCAGCGATAAATCCATTGGTATCTACACATCTTTGAAAATGGGAGAGCGGAAAAAACCGGGGGAGGTAAGCCGTTCTTGAATCTTTGTTGTCAGAGAAATCTACCGATATTTTGAATCCATGCAACGGTTCTGGCTTGAAACTCCCCCGCTTTTTTCCGGTCTCGTTATTGCCAAAACAAAGACCCCGGCCGCCGGCATCGCTTCATCCTCCCTGTGACACCTTCAACGGAAGTTTTCGACGAGCATAATATCGCTGATGCTTTGATCCGCTTGCGCATACAAAACCCAGCGGCCATCAGGAGAAGCAGTCAGGCCGGGCGGCCCTTGGAGAGGGTCTCGTTCGAGCACCCCGAACTGCGTCACCCGGCGCGTGGCAAAGCTGAAGAACTTGAGCGCGGGGCGGGCCGACGCCACGGGCGAGACGAAATAGATGCCGTCGTCCGTCACGGCCCAGTAACGCCAATACCCGGCGTCGAGCAGTTCCGGCACTTGCCTCTCCTCACCGCCCGCGACCGGCATTTGCCAGATGCCGCCGGGGCCGCGGCCCTTCGTATAGTAGAGCAGCTTGCCGTCCGTTGATTCAAAAGCTTCAAAGCCGCCTTGCTGCGTCACCTGTACGGCCTGCCCGCCGCCGGCCGGCACTTTCCAAATCTGGCGAGGGCCGCTGCGGTTAGAGTCGAAGTAGATCCAGCGTCCGTCGCGCGACCAACTCGGTATTACGTCGTGGGAAGGCTCCTGAGTGAGTGGGCGCGGCTTGCCGCCTTCGGCGCTCATCACGTAAATATCGGCGCTGCCGGCGGGCCGCGCGTCGAAAACAATCTGCCGAGAGTCCGGCGACCAACGCGGCGTCCCGTTGGCCGAGCCGTCGAAGAAGGTCAACTGCGCGGGATGTGAGCCGTCGCTCTCGCACACCCAGATTTCATCGCTGCCGGAGCGATCCGAGGCGAAGACGATTTTTTTGCCGTCCGGTGAGAATTGCGGACTATAATCCTGTCGGGTGGAGGAGATCAACTTGGTCGGCAAGTTCTGGCGACCAGCGGCGCTGGCTCGGTCAAGCCGCCAGATATTGGAATCTAAGAATGAGACGTTGTAGGCCAGGCGATTGCCCTGACGAGAAATCGCCGGCGAGTAGGCGTTCTGTCCGGTGGCAGCCACCCGCTCAGGCGTCCCCCCGGAGACCGCGACCCGCCACAGGCTGAAACCGCCTCCCCGATTCGACGAGAAGACGATTTCACGATTGTCCGCCGTCCACGCCAAGCTGTGGACTCGTCGCTCATCCGTCGTGAGTC
>JACDEG010000291.1 GCA_013816505.1 Pyrinomonadaceae bacterium
CAGCCAGGATGGCGATGAAAGCGTCAATGAGTTTGTTGATCGGCGAGTGTTTAATCGTTTTCTGTTTGATCAAGACGTGCTCCGAGAGCACCTCGAAGAATTTGATTGAGCGTAGTTTCAAGCCGAGCGCGGCTAACGAAGCATGTGGCGAGGAGAGGCGCGAAGCAATGGCGGAGCGTGACTTTTTCATGACGGACAGTCCTCCTCGGGTGATCAAGTTATTGTTCGAGAGGAGGACTATCAACCCGCCGCGCTTATACTTACAAGCGCAGACTACTCATAGTTTGGGCAAAAGTTAGGACTTACAGAAGACCGGTTAGCGGACTCGCTGAAAGTATGATCCGCTTAAGAATCACACACAGAGATCTCTCGCGCTCTTATCGGCTTGGTGTTTGAGGCGCACTCTGCCAGAGCACGTTGACAATCTTCCACCTGCCGTCGTACTTCGCTAAGTGCAGGTAATCAACGCCCCATGAGGCGACCAACTTGGCGCTCGCCGTCTGATCCAATACGTCAAACACGATCACCTCTTTTGGCGCGCCCTTGGCGACTCTGCCGGTCTTGTTGTACGTCTTAGCCAGGTTCACTAGCTCGGCAAACGTCATCGGGCTGGAGCTGTAATTACTCTCCCCTCTTTTCACGTAAAAACCACGCTTCGCTAAGTCGGGGTGGACGCTTCGCTCGATGCGGGTGGGGTCGACCTCATACACGCCTTCGACATAATCCAACACCGCCTGCTTGACGGCTTCCCGTTCAATATCTTCGCTTTGAGCGGCATGTGTGTGAACGATGATCGCGAGTGAACCTAAGAGAACGAAGCTCAGCATTGCAATCAAAAGAGTTTTCATTTTATTCCTCCGTGAAACGCGAATTACAATTCCTTCTTTGGTCAGTGAAGTTTTATGAGAAGCGCCACTATTCGTAACGCAGGGCGATCAAAGGATCGACCTTAGTCGCACGGCGCGCCGGAACGAAGCAAGCCATGAGCGCAACGATGACGAGCGAAACAGAGACCCCAATGAACGTCAGCGGATCGGTCGCAGTGACACCGAAAAGTAAACTCGACATCACGCGAGTTAAGACGTAGGCCGCGACGAGGCCGATCACGATACCAATCGTGACGAGTTTTAACCCTCCCCCGATTGCCAGCTTCAGCACGTCGCTCGCTTGCGCGCCGAGCGCCATGCGGATGCCGATCTCATGCGTGCGCTGGGCGACCGAGTAGCTCATCACGCCGTAGATTCCCACCGCCGCCAGAACCAGCGCCACGGCAGCAAAGATGCCGAGCAACAGCATACTGAAACGTTGTCGCGCGAGTGATTCGGAAAGGACATCTTCCATCGTACTGATGTTGGAGACCGGCTGGTCTTTATCTATTCCCCACACAGTCCGGCGCACTGTCGTCGCCAAGCTGCGCGGCTCCACATCCGTTCTGACGACGAGGTGGCTCGGCTGGAAAAATACAGGCTGCGCGTATGGTACATACATCTGCGGCTTCGGATCGGCGTCAAGCTTGACCTGCCGAACGTCTTTCGCTACTCCGACAATCTCCATCCAGGGGCTGGGGGAATTGACTCCACCCGTTTTAATGCGCTTGCCCAAAGGGTCTTCACCTGACCAGAAACGACGTGCCATTTCCTGGCTCACCACGACCACACGTGGAGCGTCAACTCTGTCCTGCTCGCCGAACTGCCGCCCTCGCAGCAACTGAATGCCCATCGTATTGAAGTAGTGAGGGCTGACGACTCTCGTCACCACGATGGGATTTTTGCCGGGTCCGGGATCGGGACGTCCCTCGATGCTGATTCCCTGAGAGTCACCCTGGAGGACTAAAGGAATCCAGTTGGTGACTGCTGCTGATTGAACTCCCGGCAGGGTTTCAATACGGCTGACAAGCTCAGTGTAGAAAGCTGTGCGCCGCGTCTGGTCAGGATACTTCAACTCCGGGAGCACGACCCTCATCGTCAACAGCTTGTCGGCGCGGAATCCCGGATCAACATTGAGCAGGCGCAGGAAACTATTAATTAATAGCCCGGCGCCGATCAAAAGGACGAGCGAGACCGCGACCTCGGTAATCACCAGCAGGCCGCGAATGCGATGGCCACGACTCCCTGTCGCGGAGTCTCTGCCACCTTCTTTCAGTGTTTCATTAAGATTGAAGTTTGATGTCTGCGTGGCCGGGGCTAAACCGAAGACCAGTCCGGTCAGCAATGAGACTAAAATGGTGAAACTCAGCGCTCTGCCATCAATCGCGACGGCTTGGGCTTGAGAAATGTTTTCCGGGATGAAAGCTTTCAGCAGATTTACTCCCCACAGTGACAGCAACAATCCAACGATGCCGCCGAGGACAGCCAGTAACATGCTTTCCGTTAGAAATTGTCGGATTAAACGCGGGCGGCTCGCGCCGAGTGCGACGCGGACGGCGATCTCTTTTTGTCGCACCGCGGCTCGCGCGAGCAGCAGGTTGGCGACATTCGCGCAGGCCACTAGGAGAACGAACCCGACCGCGCCCCACAGTACGAGCAGAGCCGGTTTGATGTCGCCGACAACATGTTCGTGCAGCGGAGTGACTGTGGCACCCAACTCAGTATTCGAGTCGGGATACTGCTGTTGTAGGCGAGCGGCGATGGTATTCATCTCCGCCTGGGCCTGTTCGACGGTCACGCCGGGCTTGGTGCGCGCGATGACTTGCAGGTAATGTCTGCCGCGATTGGTGGCTTCCTGTGAACTGAAGGCGATGGGAACCCACAGTTCATCATCACGGCTCGGAAACTGGAAGTGCGGCGGCATCACGCCGACGACCGCGAAGCTTTCGCCGTTCAAGGTGAGTGAACTTCCGATAATTTTCGTCTCCGAGCCGAATCGGAGTTGCCACAAACCGTGGCTCATGATGACGACGCGATTGCTGCCCGGTTGATCTTCTTCAGGCGTAAACGCGCGACCCATCAACGGCTCGACACCCAGCAACGAAAAGAGGTTAGCCGAGACACGCCGTCCGTCAATTCTCTCCGGCTCGCCCGCGCCTGTCATGTTAAAGCTCTCGTTGGCAATCGCCGCCATCCCTTCAAAGACTTGGTTCTGATCTCGCCAGTCAATGTAGTTAGCCGCCGCGGGCGTATCGCGCGGAAACCCTCCTTTGGCATCATCCTCCCAGACCATCATCAGCCGGTCCGGATCTTTGTAAGGAAGGGGACGCAGCAGGACTGTATTGACCACACTAAAAATCGCGCTGTTGGCGCCGATCCCCAGGGCCAAAGCGACCACGGCGACAATGGTGAAACCAGGGTTTTTCGCCAGCATCCGCAGACCGTAATGTAAGTCCTGCCAGAAATCTCCTAACATATTCGTGCTCCTTCGTGCCTCCGGTGTCGCAGGCTCCTGCCAGACAGGGCATTCAACCCGGCACAGGTCCCGGGCCAATAAATCGCTCTCCGTTAACTCGAGCAGCACCACTTGACGGGCTTCGTCTTCGGTCGCGCCGCCCCGTAGCGACTCCTCGTAGCGATCATCAAGGTGCTGGGCCAACTCCTCGATGATCTCGGCCTCACGCGTCGGCGCCAGCCTCAACCGCACCAGACGCCTTCTAATTTCTTCTTCCCAGTCAGGCATGTTCGATTCCCGTGATGCGGTTAACCGCCTCGACAAACTCCCGCCAGCTACTACGTTGCGCCGCCAATATCTTTTTGCCTTCAGCGGTCAGGCGGTAATAACGCCGGCGTCGTTGACCGGCCTTCTCCACCCAGCGACCTTGAATCCAGCCGCGCTTCTCCAGGCGATACAAGAGCGGGTAAAGCGAGGCGACGTTGAACTTGAGCGCGCCTTCGGAACGTTGCTCGATCAAATTGCCGATGTCATAGCCATGCCGGGGCTGGTCTTCGACGAGCGACAGAATCAGCAATTCGGCACTGCCTTTCTTCAACTCGCGGTCGAAAATATGTGAACCTATATATGACATAGATATATATTATTAAGATGCATGAGATTCGTCAACCGCATACTTAGTTTGGTGACTTCCCGTAGCGGAGTCACCCTTCGGTTATGCTACGCCATGATGACTCCCACCGCTCGGCACCGCGGTCTAGCCGGCCGATCCCCTAACATCAAGTAAGCCTTGACAGTCTAGGCATGCTCTCATATTATGCCCTGACGTTCTAGGCATCATTCCGGCCTGCGCCGGGAGGTAAAACGAGTGACCAGACAGAAGGCGGACCTGTTGCAGGGCACGCTCGACATGCTCATCCTCAAGGCACTTTCGCTGGGGGCGCTTCACGGCTACGGCGTCATCCAACGCATCCGCCAGATGTCGGGCGAGATGCTTGAGGTCGAGCAGGGTTCGCTCTACCCGGCGCTCTACCGCATTGAGCAACGGGGCTGGGTCTCCTCGAAATGGGAGGTGAATGAGACCGGCCGCCGCGCCAAGTTCTACGCGCTCACGCGGGTGGGCCGACGTCAACTCGAGGCCGAGGAGGCAAGTTGGGATCGCCTTGTCCTCGCCATCGCGAAGATGCGGCAGGCCACGTAAGGGGCTGACACCGATGAGGTGGTTTAATATTTTTGTGGCACGCCTGCGCGCGCTCCTCGGGCGCGAGGCCGTCATCCGCGACATCGATGAAGAGATGCGCCTTCACGTCGAGATGGAGACGGAGGCGAACGTCGGGAGGGGGATGCCGCTCGTAGAAGCGCGCCGGACAGCGCTCAAGAGTTTCGGCACTTACGACACCGTGAGAGACGCGGCCTACGGAGTACGGGGGGGCGGGATGATCGAGACTTTATTACAGGACATACGATACGGCGCACGCGTGCTCGCGAAGCACAAGGGTTTCACGGCTGTGGCGGTGCTCACCCTCGGCCTCGGGATTGGAGCGAACACTGCGATCTTCTCGGTTGTCAATGAACTGCTCCTGCGCCCGTTGCCCTTCCCTGATGCGGAGCGGCTCGTCATGTTGTGGGAGGTCACCCCGGAAGGCAGGCGCGAGAACACGACTTCGCGCGCCAACTTCCGGGGTTGGCGCGAGCAGAGCACGAACTTCGAGCGCATGGCGGCGTTCTCCGACCAGCGCCTCAGCCTGACCGGCGGCGGCAACCCGGAGGAGGTATCCGTCCAGCTCGCCACACCGGAGCTGTTCCGCGTCCTCGGCGTCGAGCCGATCCTCGGCCGGGGCATGACGGAAGAGGACATCCGCCCCGGCGCGCCCGAGGTGGCCGTCCTCAGCTACGGTCTCTGGCAACGGCGGTTCGGCGGCGACCCGCAAGTCGTCGGCCGGCCCATCACACTCAACGGCGCGCCCTGCACGGTAGTTGGCGTCCTCCCCGCGGGTTTTCAGTGGCACATCAGAAAAAGGTCGGGGACGGCAAGGCCCGCCGAAGTCTGGACGGTGCTGACGATGCCCACCGAGGGTTCCGGCGTGCGCGGCCGGTTCCTCTCGGTGGTGGCGCGCCTGAAGCCCGGCGTCTCATTAGAGCAGGCCGAGGCAGAAATGAAGACCATCCATGCTCGCCTCGAACAGGATGCGCCGCAGTCCAACAAGGGGTACGGTACCGAGGTCATTCAACTGCGCGAGCAATTCGTCGGCAACGTCCGGCCCGCTCTCCTGATACTC
Source organism: Pyrinomonadaceae bacterium (assembly GCA_013816505.1). Classification (GTDB taxonomy): domain Bacteria; phylum Acidobacteriota; class Blastocatellia; order Pyrinomonadales; family Pyrinomonadaceae; genus JACDEG01. The sequence goes on from JACDEG010000291.1 coordinate 5,601, forward strand.
CTCGGCGCCGTCGGCTTCGTACTTTTGATCGCGTGCGCCAACGTCGCCAACCTGATGCTTTCTCGCGCCGCGGCGAGGGAGAAGGAGATCGCACTGCGGACGGCGCTCGGCGCGAGCCGCTGGCGGGTCGTCCGGCAGTTACTCACCGAGAGCCTGCTGCTCGCCGTGCTGGGCAGCCTGCTCGGCCTGGTAATCGCATGGTGGGGTATCAGTGCGCTTGTGGCGATCAGCCCGCGCGATTTAGTGAATCTACAGGGCGTCGGGCTTAACCTGACAGTGCTCGCCTGGACGCTGGCCGTCTCGCTCCTGACAGGGATTATCTTTGGCATCGCGCCGGCCCTGGAGGCAACGCGCCTAAACCTCAACGACGCGCTCAAAGAAGGAAGCAAGGGCGCTGGGGGGCAAGGTGTCCGGAGCAGCGGCCTGCGCGGTGCCCTCGTGATTACTGAAGTCGCGCTGGCGCTCGTGCTGTTAGCTAGCGCGGGGCTGCTGATGAAGAGCTTTGACCGCTTGCAAAAGATCGACACCGGGTTTGACACGAATAACGTGCTAACGATGGTCGTGCGTTTACCGGACGGTAAGTACAGGGAGGATCATCAAATGGTCGCCTTCTTCCGTCAGGCCACGGAACGCATCCGGACGCTGCCCGGTGTTCACAACGCCGGGATGGTGAACTTCCTGCCCTTGTACGGCGGGCTCGGCTCCGCGACCGGCTTCACCGTCGAGGGCCGGCCTGCGCCCCAGCCCGGCGAGGAACCCGGCACAAACGTGCGCGTGGCCGACGCCGGCTATTTCGGCGCGATGGGTATCCCGCTACTGCGCGGTCGCAATTTCACGGAGTTAGAGGCCAGCGAAGCGAGGCGCGTCGTACTTATCAGCGAGTCGATGGCGCGGCGACACTTCCCCGGCGAAGACCCTCTGGGCAAACGCATCAACGTCGCGATGTTTGAACAACCCACGCCGACGGAGATTGTCGGGATCGTCGGCGACGTCAGGTACGACAGCCTGACGGACGCGGCGGAGCCAACGGTTTACTTCCCGCACCCGGACCTCACCTACCCGTTCATGACCCTCATCGTCCGCACCGCCGGCGACCCCGCAGAGATGGCCCCCGCGGTGCGCCGCGAGCTAAGCGCGATAGACCCGGACCAGCCCGTCTCCGATGTGCGGACGATGCGGCAAGTGATGACCGACACGACGGGTCGCGCCCGCTTCAACACGCTGCTGCTCGGGTTCTTCGCGGGGCTGGCGACACTGTTGGCGGCAATCGGCATCTTCGGCGTGATGAATTATTCGGTGGCTCTGCGGACCCGCGAGATCGGGATCAGGATGGCGCTCGGCGCGCAGCAGGGCCAAGTACTATTGCTCATCCTGAAGCAGGGACTACTCCTCACCTTGATCGGTATCGGGATCGGCGTAGCCGGCGCGCTCGCCCTGACGCGCGTCATGACAAGCCTACTTTTCGGGGTGGAGGCGACCGACCCGGCAACTTTTGCGACTATCGTGCTGCTGCTCGCGGTCGTGTCCTCAATAGCCTGCTACATCCCGGCGCGGCGTGCGACGCGCATCGACCCGCTGATCGCCCTGAGGTATGAGTAGGGCGCACTCGCTCTCATGTCCGTCTTTACCTTCCGGGCGCTTTCTGCGGATGGAATGCTAAGGCAACCCAACGCCGCGCAGCAGCGTGGATCGTTAAACGTGATGCGTGGCGGCAGCATGCTCCGTCTAATATCTCCAGACGGCTCTGGTGCAAACGGTGAAGAGTATAGTTAATCGGTGGCATGCCCCAGCTTCCCTCTGATCTGCCAGCGCTCTTCACAGGCCGCCACTTCGATCGCTTGCTCATCATCCAGTCCGTTCGCTGGTACCTCACCTCCAAGCTCAGCTACCGCGATGTGTGCTCGCTGATGGCTGAGCGCGGCGTCACCCTCGTGCATACCACAGTGCGGCGATGGGTCCAGCACTATGTTCCTGTGTTCGAGAAACAATTCAAGAAATATGCCCGACCCACAGGCGAGATCGTGGAGGGTTGATGAAACTTATATCCTCGGTCAAAGGTAAGTGGACCTACCTCTACAGGGCAGTTGACAAGCAGGGACGAACAGTCGATTTCCTGCTCAGCGAAAAGCGAGATATGGCAGCTGCCAAACGCTTCTTCATCAAGGCGATCGAGAACAATGAGGCACCAGCGAAGATCACCCTCGACGGGTATGAAGCATCGCACAGGGC
>JACDEG010000292.1 GCA_013816505.1 Pyrinomonadaceae bacterium
CTGCGTAAGGCCACTATTTGACGAGATTCCCGCTCGATAGCCTTCAACTTTTCCAACCTTTCACGGAGTTCCTTAACGCTCAGTTGGTTTTCAATTTGTGAATCGCTTGCTGGGGGAGAGGGCGCGTGAGAGTAATCAGCTATTGGTGAATTAACGACCGGAACACGGTTGCCATTGGCTGATGGAATTGAAAAAGGGTCGCCAGCAGACGCTTTATTCTCTTTCGGCGGCGATGTACAACCAAACAAAAGCAAGGTCAGTAGCAAGAAAGAGAGGGGCTTCATTACGTTTCCTTTCATGGCTTGAATACTTGAGCTTCCGCCCAACAATTATTCAACCTACCCAACAGAATTGTTTGGAAAGTGAATCGTTGGACAAAGCCTAATTTCATCCCCAAAAGCGACAAGTCCCGAAAGGAGTGAGCAACCACGAGGGTCTCAACAATTCCTCCGGGACTTCCCATCACGCTTTGACTATCACCAGGCGATGAAGTCGAGTGTCGTTAGTTTCTCAACTACTTGACGACCGTGATGGCGTGCGTCGTCGCGTTGTAGCCGCCGTTCTCCACGACGTTGCCTTCCTTGCCGACCAGTTCGAGACTGACTGATTTACTCCCGGCAGTCCAACCCGACAGCCAGATGGGTGCCCACTTGTCGATAAACTTCGGCGCGCTGCCGTCGACCGAGTAGCGCACGCGATAGTCGCCACCGTCGCCCTGCAACTTGGCGTTCGACAGCCAGAAGTCGATCATAATTGCGTTCGCGTCCTCGCCTTTGTACTCGCCCTTCGGACGGCTGTAGGTCAGAAGCGGCTTCGCCTTATCAACTGCGCCGCCCTGACTCGGCTTCATGTCCTTGCCTTCATTCGCCGGCGATGCGCTTGGCGACGCCGCGGTGTTCGCGTTCGCGCTCGTCGTGTTGGCGTTCGCCGAATTGGTATTCGACATCACCTGCCCGGTCGCGGTCGTCGTCGGCTTCGTCGCGTCGCCACCGCCCTTCACGGTGAACGTCACCATTTGGAACGTGCCGTCGTTCTTATAGCTCTCGTGCCACGGGCGCGACGCAAAGACGCGCAACGTGTGCTTCCCTTCGGCGACGTTACGGAGTTCGAATGGCGGGCCGTCGATGTTGTAATAAGCCTCGTACGGCTCGTTGTCGAGGATGACGTGGATGTGATTGCCCATCCCCGTCGCCGGGTCCTTCATCGGCTTATAGCCCTTGAGGTCGCCGCTTAAGTTGAGCTTGACGTTGACGGTCGAACCGTTAATTGTCGCGCCCTCACCTGGGCTGACGATCTTCAGCACGGGCGCGGCCGTGTCCTGCTCGCCGCGTTGCGTCATCTGATCCTTGATCTTCTGCGGGCGGTCTGTTTCGGTGAGCGTCTGCGCCGCCGGCGACGGTGACGCGCCGGGTGCCGCGACATTGGTCGTGGCCGTCGTGTTCGAGTTGGCGTTGTCGGCTGGCGCGCAGGCCACCATCAACAACGCGGCGAGCACGCCGGGCGCGCCGAGTAATAACGCGGGTCGAGAGAGTTTCATTCCTTATCCTCCAAAAGTCGGTGACGGAAATTCGCGAATCGCGATGGTGGAATTTTGCGGGGGAGTATGAAGCGAACGGCGGAGGCGAACCGACAGGAAGCGCGCGTCATACGCTTACGCTTTGACTCTCCCGGACTCGATCCGCCGTTCCTGAATGAGCACCTTAAGCAAAAGATTTCTGGTTTTTACTTGCCTTTTGCCTTTTTACTTTTGCCTTTCTACTTACTTGACTGAAAGGGCTGCGAAACGTTTATTTACTTCCTCCCAGTTGACGACGTTCCACCACGCTTGCAGGTATTCAGCGCGGCGGTTCTGGTATTGAAGATAATAGGCATGCTCCCACACGTCGTTGCCCATAATCGGGTGCTGGCCGTTCGTCAGTGGATTATCCTGATTCGGCGTGCTGACGACTTCGAGCTTACCGCCCGCGCCCCCACCAACCAGCCAAACCCAACCGCTGCCGAACTGCTTCGTGCCGCCGTCGTTAAAGAGCTTCTTGAAATCTTCGAAGCCACCGAACGAATTTTTAATCGCGTCGGCGATGGCCCCGGTCGGCTCGCCGCCCGCTTTGGGAGCCATGATCTGCCAGAACATCGAATGGTTGACGTGGCCGCCGCCATTGTTGCGTACCGCCGTGCGAATGTCTTCCGGCACGCTCTGCAAATCGCGCACTAAGTCCTCGGGGCTTTTGCTTTGAAGGTCGGCGTGCTTCTCTAATGCCTTGTTCAGATTGTCGACGTACGTGGCGTGATGCTTGTCGTGGTGCAGGCGCATGATGTCGGCGCTGATGTGCGGTTCCAGAGCGGCGAAGTCGTAAGGCAGCGCGGGTAATTCGTGAGCCATATCAGTTCTCCCTCGTTAAGAATGTTATGCGTCGCCGGCGTGCGATGCCCTGATGACATCGACCCCCGGCGGCGCGCTGAAGTTTATTGCAATCAAAGTAGCGACGCGGCGGGCGCGCACATTTCGACAACTTCAATCACATCGGACGTGAGTTGCCGGAAGTCTCGAGCCTTAGCGGCCCGAACCTTTCTTTGCGGCTTGCCGTTGAGTGTGTAACGCGCGAAAGATTAGCACTAAGCATGATGCGTCGCAACGACTCTTCAGCGCCCGCGCGGACGCCGGTCAAATGCGGGCCGTGATAACCGACTCAAGCACATCGACGGTTCGACCACCGACTGCTCAAAAGATTCATCAACGCCGCTGTTCAGCCACGCCGAGCGAGCAGCATTCAACGTGATCTTTAGCAAGATGTTTGAGAACGAAACTATCGAGGCGTCGGGCTGCAACAGCGGTGTTCGGCGCGGGCTACGATTTAAGAGGCTTTTGCGCTAGGTTGACGCGGCGCAGGAGCACCACGCAACAACCCTTCCGTGCTGAGGTCTTCATCGACATCTTCCCAGCGGATGCCGTAGCCGCCACCGATGATGCGCCAATTCTTTCTTTGCGCTTCCGTAGCATTCAACAATCTCGGGTACCATACAAGCGGCACACTGATAGTTCTTCCATCCATCAATCGTACGCTTAACATATCTTCCGTGACCTCAATATCAGATACTCGCTCATCCGCCGCTAACGCCAAAACGCCCATTCCACGCCTCCAGTAAAGCTGCCTGATTTTCTCTTACCAACCGCTCAACTTGCCGCAACTCTCGTCCGCCAAAGCCAAGATTACGCGCCAAAGAAACAGGATTCAACCAAAACTTAGCAGACAGCGCATCTCGATCAACATGAACATGCGGTGGCTCGTTCGGTTCATGGCTGTAGAAATAGATTCGGTATGGTCCTGCCCTTAAGACTGTCGGCATAATGCAGCATTGTAACTGACCTCATAAGTTAAGGGCCGAACTTAAAACTCTGAAAGCCGCTGCCGATCCTTCCGCCTTCGCCTCAGTCCACGGGTCGGTTGCCCGGCGCGAGGCCGGTCGTGCTGGACTGCCTCAGCACGCGCACCTTCAAATCGTCGATGACGCGCACTTGGCACGAGAGCCTGACGTTTTCAGCAAGGTCGACTTCCAGCGCGAGGCGATTCTTCTCCGCTTCTCCGATTTCGCCCGGGTCGCCGGCGAGCACTTCGACACGACAGGTCGTGCATTTAGCGTTGCCGCCGCAGCGGTGAAGAATGTCGATCCCGGCGTCTTCGATAGTGAGTACCAGTTTGCGTCCCTGCTCGGCGTCGAACGCCTGCGACCCGGTGGCAGTCTCCGCTTCAATCCTCGGCATAGTTTCCGAACTCCTGATGATTTTTTAATGATATAAAAAGCGCCGCCAGTCTACCGCAAAAACAGACGGCGCGGTACGCGCGGTCGAGATGGAAGCTGAAGGGTTCTGCGTTCGTCCGCAGGGAACCCCCTGTCACTCCACTTTCGACACGCGCGCGCCGCGCCGCTTTGTTGTTGCTACTCGTTGTCGCGCGAATCTCTATGCGGTGAACGACGAGCCGCAGCCGCAGCCGCCGGTCGCGTTCGGATTCTCGAACGTGAAGCCCGAACCCATCATGTTGGTGACGTAATCGATTCTCACGCTATTCAGGTACTGCGCGCTGAACATGTCGACGAAAAGGCGAATGCCATGTGCGTCAAGGATGTGGTCGCCCTGTCGTGACGCTTCTTCAATGTTCAGGCTGTACTGAAAGCCGGAGCATCCGCCCGGCACCACGCGCACGCGCAGGCCCGCCGTCTCTGGCAGCCCCTCTTCGCCCGCGAGAAACTTTTTGATTTCCGTTGCCGCGTTTTCCGTCACGTCGACAGTGAAGGTGGGAACTGTTGTTGTTGCTGCCGCCATCTCTTTACTCTCCTCGTAATATTTTAAGTTTATTGCTTGCCGACTCAACGACTCGGGTTCGAGCATCATTAAGTCGATTTACTACATTACCGTGCTTTGCCTAAGATGACCAACTCCGGCTTCAGCGCCTCAATCGAGACGCGACGCGCGACTTCTTCGGCGACGTGCCGGAACGCGCGCGCCTGCGCCGAATCGGGATTGCTGACGACGATTGGCAGTCCGGTGTCGCCGCCCTCGCGGACATCCAGGCCGATGGGAATCGCGCCGAGGAACGGCACGCCGTACTGCTCGGCCAACTTCTCGCCGCCGCCTTCGCCGAAGATGTTGTAGCGCACTCCCGTCTCCGGCGCGACGAAGTAACTCATGTTTTCGACAACGCCGAGCACGGGAACCGAGACCGTCTCGAACATCCGGAGCGCCCGCCGCACGTCGGCGACCGCGACCTCCTGCGGCGTCGTGACCAGCACCGCGCCCTGCACCGGCACAAGCTGCGCGAGGCTTAACTGCACGTCGCCCGTGCCCGGCGGCATGTCGACAATCAGATAATCTAATTCGCCCCATTCGACATCCTGCAAAAACTGACGTATCAGTCCGTGCAAAATCGGCCCGCGCACAATCATCGGCTCGTCGCCCGGCTTCAGGACCGCCATCGACATCAATCGAATGCCGTGGGCGTCGAGCGGCACCAGTTTGTTGCCGTTGATGCGTGGCCGCAGATCGCCGACGCCGAGCATCAGCGGCACGTTCGGGCCGTACACGTCGGCATCCATCAGCCCGACACGCGCCCCGTCCTGCGCCAGCGCCACCGCCACGTTGACAGCCACCGTGGATTTCCCGACCCCGCCCTTACCTGACGACACGGCGACGATATTGCGGACGCCCGGCACGGTCAGCTTCTCGCCGAAGCCGCGGCCCTTCGGCACCTCCGCGTCCATCGTGACCTGCACCGAAGTTACGCCCGGCAACGCGCCGACCAACTTCCGCGCCGCCTCTTCCATCTGTTCTTTGACGGGACAGGCCGGAGTCGTCAACACGATGCGGAACGACACGTCGCCGCCCGCGATCTTCACATCCTTAATGAAGCCGAGCGTCACGATGTCTTTGTGTAAGTCCGGGTCTTCGATCTGCCGTAAGGCGGCGAGGACGGTCGGCTCTGTCACTTGGGTCATAATCTAACTTTCATTAACTCACTGGCTGCGGTCTAAGAACGCGGTACGCGCAGCGCGTCGCGCCGCCGGCGATGCGTGATTCGCGAAACACTTCGGTGCCCAGCAACTCTTTGTAAACGATCAACTCCTGATCGCACAATTGGCGATAATCGCGCGCTACCTCGGCCTGCGGGCAGTTCCATTCAGTCAGCATGTACGAACCGTCGGCGAGTCGTTCGACTTCCGCTTCGTACCCCGTCTCGCTCAGCAGTTCCGTTAGCCGCATCACACGCGCATCAAAATCCAAACCCTCAAGCTGCGGGCGCAGGCCGGCGATGGTTTCGACCGCACAGCCGCAAAAGATCGTATTCAAACCGCGCTCGCCCCACACCGCCCCGATTTGCCGCAGCACCGCCTTCGCCAACAGATCATAGCGCTTCGGGAAGAGTTGCTCGGCCTTCGCCGTCAAACGAAAGACGTGTGCCGGTCGCCCGCGCTCGCCGCGCTCCGCCGCGTGCCGCACATAACCATCGCGTTCCAACACTTCGAGGTGCTTACGGACGCACTGCTTGGTGATGCCGAGTGATGCCGCCAACTCGTCCGCACTGACACCTCCGCGCACACGCAACTGATGCACGATGCCCTCGCGCGAAGTGCCTAATGAATTTGTGATTTGGGTTACCAAGACGGCTTTATACTACTGAGCCGATAACATTTTTGTCAACCAGACGATTGTTTAATGTGGCTCGTTTTACCTGACTTTTCAGCTTTGACATATTTTAGTCTAACCATTCAATTGGCAAATGCTGGTTCCGTCGGACGCCGGTTATGAATAGATCTCTTGCAAAATTAAAAATCCGTTTGTTTAGAGGCGGGCTCCGCCCGCGTAATCGGTCAGTTACTGGGGGTAATCAAACCGCAAACCCTTTGCTTGCAACATGCGTTTACGGAACAACCCCTAATAACTGAGGCATTACCCGCCCGCCTCTAAACACGGCAATTGATTTTTGCAAGAGGTCTAATCTCTGTGATTCGTCTCTTGGCAAACTCCGAGAGTTTTTCTGTCCGCCGGAAGTTCGGGCGCGCGGCGGGTATGCGGTAAGATGTGCGCGTCTTCATCGAGGCAAACATTGACGGACATGGAGAGAGCTTAACGCATGAATCAGGAATTGACGGGCAAGGTGGGGCTTGTGACCGGGGCTACGTCGGGGATCGGGCGCTCGACGGCGTTGCGCTTCGCGGAAGCGGGCGCGGGTCTCGCGCTTGTCGGGCGCAACCGCGAAGCATTGACGGATGTCGCGAACGAAATCAAAAGCGGCGGCGGCGAGTCGCTGGTGATCAGCGCCGACGTGACGGTTGAACGTGATGCCGCGCGCGTGGTCGCGGAAACCATCGAGCATTTCAAGCGGCTCGACGTGCTGGTGAACGCGGCGGGCGTACTCACCAACGGGACGATTGAGAACACGGCGCTCGCGGACTGGGACGCGATGATGAACGTCAACCTGCGCGCCGTCTTTCACATGATGCAACTCGCCGTCCCGCACCTTGCGGAGGGACGCGGCAACGTCGTCAACGTGTCGAGCGTGACGGGCCTGCGCGCTTTTCCGGGCGTGCTCGCGTACTGCGTTTCGAAAGCCGCGGTGGATCAACTGACGCGCTGCGCCGCGCTCGAACTGGCCGCGCAAGGTGTCCGCGTCAACGCCGTCAACCCCGGCGTCGTGGTGACGGAACTTCACCGCAGCAGCGGGATGCGCGAAGACGCTTACGCCGCCTTTCTCGAACGCTCGAAGCAGACACACCCCTTGGGGCGAGTCGGCGAGCCGGGCGAAGTCGCCGAGCTGATTCTCTACCTCGCGTCGGAGCGCGCGGCATGGATCACCGGCGTCACCTATTCGATTGACGGCGGGCGCGCCGAGACATGTGCGCGTTGATTGTGCTAATTACTCAAAAGTGACAGGTGACAAGTGACAGGTGACAGGAAAGAACCAGCAGCATCCCATTCCAACCCGCTCTCTCTCGCTCTCGTGGCGATGTTCCACATCGTGCGGGTGCTACATGATACGGCACTGGTCAATTCCATCGCTGCTGAAGAAAACCGCATCTTTCCTGCCTGTCCTGTCACCTGTCACCATTTACCTGTCACTTTTGAGTAATTAGGAAAGCAAAAATAAATTTTCGCCGCAGCAAGCTGCGGAGTATTGCGGATAGCAGGCGAACATTCGCAGCAAGCTGCGGGGCATTTACCCGCTAAGAGTAAAAAGGCAAAAGTTAGGGATTACGCAGTTGAGTTGAGCGTGTAGAGCGGTTTAACGAGATCTGCGCGCACCGCCTCTCGAATGATCGAAGTCTTCGCC
>JACDEG010000006.1:0-21470 GCA_013816505.1 Pyrinomonadaceae bacterium
ATGCTTGAGATGACACTGGCGGCGCAGGTCGCGGCGCGCGACCCCGGCGAGGCGGTGCGGTTGATCGAAGAGGGTTTAAGTAAAGGCGTCACTTCGGGAATGCTGAATGTGCTTTCGCAGTTACAACGTCAAGACCCGGCGGCGGCGGCGAAGGTGACGGGCGAGATTATCAAAAGACTCCGGCCCGAAGAGTTTGGAATCGACCACGAGATGACCAACGTCGCGATCAATCTCTGGCAGATGAACCGCCCCCCGACTCTGGTCCCGACTTCGGCTCCGACCTCGGACGGCGTGCCGACTCAGACCGCAGACACCTCAAGCCGGCCCGGTGCGACGTCGAGCGCTGCCTTTGAACAGGCGCGACGCGAGTTGGCCGAGAAACTGGCCGCGGCGGTGACCGGGATGCCTGCGCACCGCACCGGCAACGCACAACATTTATTCACGACGCTCAAAGGAATGATGCCGGAGCTTGAGAAGTATGCACCCGCGCGCGCGCCGGCGGTGCGCCGCAGAATGAGCGAGTTCGAGAAAACCCTGCCCCCTTACATCGCGCGCGTGGCAGGATCAACAGGCGTTGATGCAGAACGGCTCCGTCGATGCGGTGCTCGAAGCGGCGGCCAAGGCTCCGTCGGAAATGCGCGAGCAGTTCTACTCGCAGGCCGCGTGGAAGGCGGCGGGCGAGAATGATGTCGAACGAGCGCGGCAGATCATCGGCAATATATCAAACCCGCGGTTGCGCGCGCAGATGCTCAGAGACCTCGAACGGCAGATGCCGTGGCGCGCCGCCGAGCGTGGAGATTTCGAGCAGGCGTGGCAGTTGTTGTCGCGCATCACGACGGTCGAAGAGTGCGTGAATCTGTTGCTCCAACTCGCTTCGGTCGCGACGAACAAAAATAACAAGGAGGCGGCCCGCCAGTTCACCGAGGAGGCGTACGGCCTGGTTGCTGGGCGCGCCGAAAACCAGCAGCAATTCTCCACGCAGCTTCAGGTCGCGCAAACTTTCGCCGCCACCGACCCGGCGCGCAGCTTTGAACTTGTGGAAGGCGCCATCGGGCGGCTTAATGAATTACTAAACGCGGCGGCGGTCATTGATGGCTTCGGCCAGGAGGCATTCCGTCAGGGCGAGCTTAAGCTTCAGGGCGGGGACCACTGGAGTGAACTGGCACGGAGCTGCGGCCAGATATTGAGCGCGCTCGCGCCGCGCGATTTTGCGCGTGCTCGATCCGGCGCAGAGCGGTTCGAGAGAACTGAAGTGCGGACGCTGGCCCGTCTGATGGTGGCGCAGGGCGTGTTGTCGTCGCAGCACAACAACACCAACCGAGGAAACACCTCGACCATGGGCACAAGGCACATATACCAAAGTGTCATCATCAACCACTGAGCGTGACGCGGCGCCGAGCGTTTGGCAATCAAGGTCGCGCGGGCGTCATAGAATTATTTCGCGCGAAAGACAAGGAAGTAGTCCATTCCGTCCGGCTTCACAAAGTCATGTTCTTCAAGCAGTGAAAACCCAGCGAGCGCCGCTTCTTTAACCACCGTCTCGCGGTTGAGGCCATGGTCGTCGCCCGCGCCGTTGCGGTCAATGATGCCGAGCCGCGCGCCGGGTCGCATCGCTTGTTTAAGTTTCGTCAATACCCGAATCGGCTGCGCGATTTCGTGATAGGTCTTCAGAATCAAAACCGCGTCAACGCTCTGCGCGGGCAGCACCGGATCGTCCTCTTTGCCGAGCATCGCGCGGATGTTGATGAACTTCTCTTTCGCGGCGCGCTCTTCGATGTGCTTCACGAAATCGGAATTGATTTCCACCGCGTAGACCGTGCCTGCCGTGCCGACGCGTTGCGCCGCGCGCACCGTGAACCAGCCGGAACCGGCCCCGATGTCCGCCACGCTCGCGCCTTCCTTGATGCCGAGGATGTCCATCACACGGTAAATCTGTAGATTCTTTTCACGCTCCACGTTTTCAAAAATTGAGAGGTCGCCGGTGTACGGCTCGCTCGTCTTTCGCGTAATCGCTTCGCCCTGTTCGGCAGGACTCGGCGTCTGCTTCGACTCAAGCGGTGCAGCGGGCGCGCGCCTCGTCTGCTGCGTCGTCGGCATCGGCACGATCAGCGCGCAGCCGGACAGTAATGTTGTCGTTAACATCAACGCGAGCGGTAGCACGACGTGCTGTAGCGCCGGAAATGGAAGTAGATGATGCCTCACAAGTTGTCTCCTTTTTATCGGCAGCTTTGATGAACGCCTACGCCGACACCGTTGCCGCGTGCGAGCACTGAACGCTGTTGAGAAGATTCAATATTAAGTTGCGGATGAGTGGATGGCGTGCCAAACCCGGCACAAAAGTTTAACGCCCGTCGCACTCGAAGACTAGGGTTGAAGACATAATACATTCACCGCTGAGAACGCCGAGCATAACCTAGCTGTTCACTTGATTGATGATGCTATTTTCATTTCTCCGCGCTCTCTCGCATACTCCGCGGTGAAATCCGGGGATGTTCTTAATTCATAATCCTAACGCCCTTCGATGGTGCGAAAGGAACCGTCTGCCATCTGCGGTGGGCGGGATTGTTTGCTGGATGTGCGCGCGCGACGATTGCGCCCGATGATCGTGGGCGTTGAATCATTCGACCGAGAGAAGATGCGTCCCGCGTTCGGTGACACGCCCGATGATCGCGGCGTCCCGGTAGGTTTCGCGCAACCGTGCGAGCAGGCTTGCGGCGCGGAGCGGGTCAATCGAGATTAACAACCCACCCGCTGTCTGTGGATCAAACATCAGGCTCACCACTTCGCGGTTGACGTGGTCGCTGATCGTCACGTCGTCGCCGACGTAGCGGCGGTTGGTTTTGTCTCCACTCGTCAGCATTCCCGACGCCGCCAGTTCCATCGCGCCGGAAATCAACGGCACGCGCGACGCTTCGACCTTCAGCGTGACGTTGCTGGCGCGCGCCATCTCCCACGCATGGCCGAGCAGCGCGAAGCCGGTCACGTCGGTCGCCGCGTTCGCGCCCGCCTCAGTCATCGCGAGGGCGGCGTCGCGCCCGGCGAGCAGCATCGTCGCGCGCGAGGCTTCGATCACGTCGGGCATGGCTTTGTCGAACTTGATGCCGGTCGAGATGACGCCGGTGCCAATCGGCTTGGTCAGAATCAGTTGGTCGCCGACGCGCGCGCCGCGATTGGTGATGACCTGGCGCGGGTTGATTGTGCCGGTCACGGCGTAACCGAACATGATCTGCGGGTCGTCCACGCTGTGCCCGCCGATGAGCGCGACGCCGTGCTCGGTTAAAACCGACAGTCCGCCGCGCATAATCTCGCCGAGGATGGAGAAGTCGAGGCCGCGTTTCGGAAAGCAGGTGACGGCTAGCGCCGTGATCGGCGTCCCGCCCATCGCCCACACGTCATTGATCGAGTTGAGCGCCGCGATGCGCCCGTAGTCGAACGGATCGTCAACGATGGGCGTGAAGAAGTCCACCGTCTGCACCAGCGCAAGATCATCGCTCAGACGATACACTCCGGCATCGTCGGCGGTTTCAATGCCGACAATCACGTTCGGATGATGTGGGATATGCAGCCCGCCCAGCACCTGGGCGAGTTCGCTCGGCGCGAGTTTAGCCGCTCAACCCGCGCACGAAACCATCTCAGTCAGACGCATCGCTACCTCCATAAAGAAAGGATGAAGGATAAAGGATGAAGGATGAAAAGAAAGCAGGTGCCTGACAGCCGCGCCTTCATCCCTCATCCCTCATCCTTCATCCTTTTCTTCATCGTACCACGAACATTGTCGGCCCTAACGTCACCCGCGCTTCCGGGTTGTAGTAATCATAAAGCACCGACGCCGCGGACTGCGCGCGGATGCCGAAGCGGGGGCGGAACTTGAACTCGAACCCGGTGCCTCTGCCATGTGGCCAATCGAGTAAGTCTCGGCATGGTCTGTGACCCTCACTCCCATGAAAAAGATGATCTACTATCCCTTCAGAGTGATCTGGTAGACTACATGTTTAGAGGGGTGACGATCACGGCGTGGCGGCGTCAGCAGGAATGTTGATGCCGATAATAGAGCATGGTCAAAGACTCGATCCGGAGTCCTGAAGAGGGGAATACTGCCGCTTCGAGGTTGAATTCAAAGTTAGGTGCTTGCACGGTGGGCGTGAAAATAAGAGGTGACACATGGAAACTTGGGATATTTTCATATCGCATGCGAGTGAAGATAAAGACTCATTCGTCGGGCCGCTTGCTCAAAGTCTTGAGCAGTTAGGTTATGCAGTTTGGTACGACCAATTCACGTTAAAGCTAGGCGATAGCCTGAGAGAATCAATAGATCGGGGGCTTAGGCATTCTAGATATGGTGTCGTGGTTTTAAGCAAGGCTTTTTTTCAGAAACGTTGGACACAAATCGAACTTGGGGCACTTATAGAAAGAGAAGGCGAGGGAGCAAAGGTGATATTGCCAGTATGGCATGGTGTGGAGGTTAATGAAGTTAGAGCCGTATCGCCAATACTTGCAGATAGATTAGCTGTGAAATCGTCCCAAGGGATTGATATTGTAGTTAAAGCTATAATTGATGTGGCTGGTAACCCCGTTAAAAAGAGTGTCACTGAGCTAATAGCCAATTTAGAGTTAACCGGCTCTGATGATGATTTAGAAAATATTGCCAGAAATATATGGTGGGCTGCTAAAAATAATCCTAACAAATCTCAATTGATAGATAAGTTGTCAGTCATACTCAATGAGCTTCGCGCAGAGCATGTACATCAATCTTCAAGTATATCTAGCTCATCCTCTCCGAGCTTGCCGCTACTCAAACGCGGCCCTAGTAAATTTGATTCATTCATTTCAATAGGAAGTACAGGTAAGTCTTCAGATGTGGACTTCCTTATGAAGTCATTATATGAGGATTACGATATTGCAACCTTCAAGCTGGTTGATTATGTTTTAGGTTTAGTAAATACCCAAGAAGGTCAAGCGCGTATTAAGCACTTTCTTTTTAATGGGAGTAACGTTCAGCGAAATTATGCTGCGCTTTATTTTAAGCGTCGGAACGAAGTGCAAATACTAACTGAGGCGTTTGAGAAGGGTTGCATTGATCGTATCCAAGCGTTTTCAAAATAGGGACGCCGCACCTATAACGGCATGCACCCGACCGCGAAGAGCGCGGCTCTCATCCGCAAGACTCCGTACCTGTTTCGTTGTGTGCGCGGCGGGTGATGCCGAGCGTTCGGCGTCAGAAGTAGGTTCTATTCAGGCGTCAATTTGGGAGGGATTTGCTCAAGATGCAAGTATTATCCGTTAGCCTTTTTACTCTCGTATCTCTCGCGTGTATCTATACGACTCCGATGTTTGGCGCTCAAGAGATACGCCCGCGAGAAGTTAAAGCCGCAGACTCTGCTGACGGCCTGCAAATCTCTGTCCACCTCGGTGGTGAGCAGTACCGAACAAGCGACACGCCTCAGCTCAAGGTCGAGCTAAAGAATATCGGAGATGTTCCGCTGATGATCCACAAGGATGTCGGATGGTACGGCGATACGAGTTTCGGCCTGAGCATCACCGACGAACATCACCAGCGTGTGGACTCAACTTTCCTCATGGAAAATTTCCCCACGCAGCCACTCTCGGTGGATGATTTCATCACGCTAAAGCCCGGCGAATCTCACGAACAGGAGCGACGGCTGGTTCTCAAATGGTATCAGTTTGAGGAGTCGGGCGAGTACGTTCTGACGGCCACCTACCGGGGAGCCAGTAAGGATTTTGTGCCGGAAAGCTTAAGGGGACGCACTTGGCGAGGTGAGCAACTCAAATCCAAGCCGATAAAATTTAAGGTCGTGAAGGAATAAAGCGGTTTTTAGTGAACTGCCGCCTGACTTTGAGGCTGTGATGCATCAAGCACCGCCAGGGACGAGAAATATCTTGCCGCCGGTCATTTGGTTTTTGTAGAAGCCCAAGAAGAAGAAATCAATAAATTCCCTTGCAGAGAAATATAACCGCGATGTTCGGTCCTTTTGTCCACAATATTGACCCGATCATTTTTTCGATTTCCGGCATTCATTTTTGGTGGTATGGACTGAGCTTTACACTAGGCTTTCTCAATGCACATCTTTTTCTGCGCCGTAACCGGGAAAGCGTCGGACTTTCCCTGCCAGCCGTTTATGATTTGACACTCTTTTTAGCAATCGGAATATTAGTCGGCGGACGCTCGTTGGTTGTCATCAACAATGAATGGGATTTCTACCGCGAACATCTTCTTCTTATTCCGAGCATTTGGGTCGGCGGCTTTGCCACGCACGGACTCATTTTCGGCGGCGCGGCGGGAGTAATTATTTTTTGTCTTATCTACCGCGCTCCGGTGCGCCGGATACTGGATTTACTGGCGATTTCCGCCGCCATTATCTTGGGGTTCGGCAGAATCGGAAACTTTATTGACGGACAAATCTTCGGCAGTCTGACCGACGTTGCCTGGGGCGTGAAGTTTCCGAACGTCGAAGGATTTCGTCATCCGGTCGTTTTGTATGACGGACTCAAGAACTTCCTGCTCGTGCCGTTTCTTTTGTGGGTAAGAAGTCGCGGCGTTCCGCCGGGCAGAATTACCGCGCTGTTCGTGATTTTTTACGCGCTATTGAGAATTCCGATTGACCTGCTGCGCGAATATCCGATTTCGATGTGGGGTTTGCCGACCGGACAAACTCTCAACCTCATTATGGTATTCATCGGCATAATCTTATTCAGCGTTAATATTTATCGTGCGCGTTCACGTCAAGCGGTGGCATTACTGCCGAAAGCGGATGACAACCGCGCCGGGCTTGGCTGGCGGCGCATTGCGCTGGCGGTTTGCTGCGTAGTCCCGTTGGTTATTCCGAGCGATGCCACCCGCGATATTCCTGCAACCTACGGTGATAGACATCCGGGCTTGAAACATTCCTGGATGTATCCGCCGATAGCCGAAGATTTGAAGAAATCGGCAAGCGCGGCAGCCGAAGATAAATGATAACGTATCAAGCACCGCCGGGGACGATGAGTATCTTGCCGCCGGTCATGTGGTTTTTGTACTGTTCAAGCCCGGAGACGGCGGCTTCGAGCGGGAGGCGTGCGCGGACTTCGGTGTGCAGATCGGTGGCGAGAAGTTTCTGGACACTGGTCGCCGTCAAGAGTTTGCTGACGAGGTTGCGTGACTTCAGCCATTCGGAGAGCCAGAAGCCTTCGAGCGTTTTGCCCTCGAAGATGAGTGAGCCGGGATGAACCGTACACGCCTGTTCAGAGAGCGCGCCGTAGATGATGACGCGCCCACCTTTCGGCATCGCCTGCATCAGTTGCGCAGTCATCTCGCCGGCGACCGCGTCGAAGGCGATGGTCACGTTGAGTTCGCGGCACAACTCGCGCAGACGCTTTGCGAAATCCGGTTCGTTGCTGTCGAGCACGTGGCGCGCGCCATGTTGCCGCAAGAGTTCGACCTGCTCGCGGCGGCGCACGATGTTGACGAGGGGTAAGTTGCGGCGCGCCGCGAGCCGGACGATCATCTGCCCGAGCGCGGATGCGGCGGCGGTTTGAATAACAGCGCGGTGGCGGCCCTGGCGCGCGATGCCGAGCAGCGCCCAGGCCGTCATCGGGTTGACGATCAACGTCGCTCCCTGCTCGATGCTCGTCTGTCTGCGGAGCGGGATGCAGAGGCTCGCGGAGGTGACCATGTATTCGGCCCACGTCCCGTCGCCATCAAACGGCGCGGCGCACGCGACCCGTCGCCCGACCATCAGACGCGCCTGCCAGCCCGCGCCCGCCGCGATTACTTCGCCACTGCCTTCGAAGCCGGGCACGATTGGCAGCTTCTTCTTCTGACCATACAAGCCGCGCAGAAACATCAGGTCCGAAGGGTTCACCGGCGACGCACCGATGCGCACCAGCACTTGATTCCGACCGGGTCGCGGGACGGGTCTTTCGACCAGCACCAAACTCTCAGGCCGCCCGTCGGACGCGCGCAATTCGAGGGCCTTCATCGTCGCGGGAATCTGTCGCGAATCTTTGTGGTCATCGTCCATGTCGGTCGTCTCTTTCGGGTGTGTTGTCGCACCGCCAACTGAGTCGTCAGCACTACACTCTCTGCCCGCCATTGCGGCCTGTCGCCATCATCTCACTTCGCCTTCAGCCATCGCTTGCAGCTTGGCCTTGTGGCGAAGAATGTATGTGAGGAAGGCGCGAGTCGGCGACGGTTGAAAGCGTCCGAGCGAGACCATCGCGACCGAGCGCTTCAGGCGGTGCCCCTTGATGTGAAGTTGCGCCAACTTACCGGCCCCGACCTCGTCGCGCACCGCCCACGCCGGCAGCAGCGAGAGTCCGAGGCCGTGCTCGACCATTAGCTTGATGAAGTAAGTATCGTTCGATTCGAGCGCGAGGTCGGGGCTTAAGTGGACGCGCTTGAAGAAGTCGTCGGTCGCGCGGCGGATCGACGCGCCGCGCTCGAATAGAATCAGCCGCTCGCGCTGTATCTCTTCGACGGTCGCCTCCTTTTTCCGCGAGAGGCGGTGGCCGTGACCGACGACCAGCACCAATTCATCCTCGAACAACTCTGTTACTTGCAGCGCCGGTGAATAGACCGGCAGGGAAGCGAAGCCGACATCCGCTGCGCCGTTCAAGATGTCGGCGACTGTCTGCTCGGTGCTGACCGTCGTGCGGAAAGAAAGCTCGACGCCTTCGTGCGTGCGCATAAATGATTCGAAGAGTTCGGCGAAGAGATGGACGAAGGCCTGCGTCGCCGCCGCCGCGCGCACGCGACCCACCGGCACGCCGGCCCGGCCCGTCAGACGTTCGCGCAATGCGTCCGCGTCTTCCAAAATGCGCTCGGCGTATTCGAGCGCGACCGTCCCGGCTTGCGACAATTTCACTCCGCGCTTGGCGCGAATGAAGAGCGGCTCACCGAGTTCCGTCTCCAGCGCCTTGATTTGGTGGCTGACCGCTGACTGCGTCAGGTGAAGCCGCTCTGACGCTCGTGTGAAGCTGAGCGTCTCGGCAACCACGCGAAACGTGCGCAACTGCGTCATTTCCATACCGGCGATTCCTCAGACTTGTGTGTCAGAGATGAATATAATTAATCGAACGGATTAAAACAATGAGTTGGACGCTGGGGCAGCCGCGTGTCTATGATCTCCATCAGAATATATGTCGCGAGTATGTGAGGAGCGACGAGTCTGATGATCGAAGGGGTTTAGAAAAGGGGATATAAACAATGCCGATACCGTTCAAACTGGATTACGTGATTGAAAGGACGTTGGCCGCGCCGTCGAACAGGGAACAGCGTGTGCTGAAGTCGGTGGCGGGCGTTGACTTAACGCCGACGGAAGCGCGCGTCGTGTGGCCGCGCGTCATTGAACACAAGTGGTTGATGAGCGAAAAATTGGGCCGCGATGTCGGCCTGCGCGTCGCTGCGATTGATTACATCGAGAACGAAATGCAACTCGCGGCCTGAAGTCACATCTCGGTGCGCGCTTGGTCGCCAGAGCGGTTCGCTCAACGAAGCCTCGCGCGCGACGCCCGTCGCCTCCACCTTTCTACCCGCACCCATCAACACACACCTCGCACACACTCGACAATTACCTGAACACTCGATCCTCATCATCCTGACCGTCGGTTTTGATTTAAGAAAGTGAGACGGAAATGAAGAACAAATTAAACATCCAAAAGCATTACCTATTAGCGAGTGACTTTGACCAGACCCTGAGCTTTAACGACTCCGGGATCGTGTTGAGCGAGTTACTTGGCGTGAATAGGTTCCACCAGAAAGTTGCCGGATTGTCCGAAGCGAATTTAGTTCAGCAGGGCGGCGAACTGGCTTATCTGTTGCTCCACGACCCGGAGTTCCGATGCGTGCGCCGCGAGCATTTAATTGAGACGGGCAAGCGGATTCGCCTCAAGCAGAACATCAATCTGCTGACCCGATTTCTCGAAGACGGGATCGACGGATACCGCTTTTCGTTCTACGTCATTTCGGCGGCGCCCGAAGAGGTGATTCAATCGGCCCTCGAAGGCATCGTTCCGCCCGAACGCATCTACGGGACGCGGTTCAACTACGACGAGTCGACGGGCGAGATTCAATCGATCAACCGGGTGCGCGCCGGCTACGGGAAGGTCGCGGCGCTCGACGGACTGCAAGAGAAACTGCAAATCAGCTATGACCGCATCGTGTATGTCGGCGACGGCAGTTCCGACATTCACGTGATGCTGCACGTGAATCGCCGCGACGGGTTGACGATTGCCGTCTCCGAAGCGAAGTACGTCGTCCAGATCGCGAAGCGCACCGTCCTGAGCGATGATGCTTTAAGCGTGATCGTGCCGGTTCTCGAAGACATCGTCGGATGGGATGCGACGGAGATTCGCGCTCTGTTCGAGTCGCGCGGTCTGTCGATTCAAGAGTGGGACAAGGTTCGCACCGATTGGCTGACGATCCGCGAGACCGCGCCAAGTGTCGGGTCCAAGATTGGGACGCTGTTAGAGGTGGCCCATGCGTGATTGGATCGGCTGGGTGGCGACGGCACTCTTCGCCCTTTCGTATCTGTGTAAACGACCCGGCACAGTCAGCCGTGTGCAAGCTGTCGCCGCCCTGATGTGGATGACCTACGGCATTATGCTCGGCGCGACGCCCATCATTGTCGCCAACATGATTGTTGCCGTGATGGCCACCTACTCCGCCTGGCGGCAACGCGCCGCCGCGACGTGACGTGTTCCGGGCGGCAAATAGAACTTGTGTAAACTCCGAAAAGCGGTGCCGCCTGACGCGCCCGGCGCGGTCGAAAATGAGCGCCGTCGTGCCCGCCGTTCCCTGCTCGAAGGAGAGCACGAAGCATTCAACGGTCATCTCCGTCCCTTCATTTTGCAAACTCACTTCGGGCGAGTAGTATATGCCGGGTGACGCGCGTCCAGAACCAGACGCGCGCCGTCGTGAATTTGACGAGAGGATAAAAACTTTTAGGGAACGGTGAAAAGATGGACGAACAGAACGACTATTTTGACGAATTCATTGACGACGAGCTTGAGCAAAACGATGACGAGTTGATGTTCGAGGACGAAGAGGACGAGGATGAAGACGAGTTCTCGGAAGTGCGAACCGTGTTGATGTCGAAGGACGGCATGATCGCGCTGCTCTCTTTGAAAACCTCGCCGGCGGGTGGGCAGATCGTCCGCATCGATCCACGTCAGGCGATTCCCTCGGCGCGCAGCTACGAAGACTCTGACGCCGCCGCGCTGTGGTTCAAGCGCAGTTTGATGTCCAGTCGCAAGAACGGCTGGGACGTGGCTTACGACGGCGAGCCACTGTACGGATGAGTTGTCAGTCGGGACAGCCGGGGGGGGTTGATGCTACGCGGCAAACTCGGGTCAAATGAAGGGATTCTCATGGCGAGCGATGAAAGCTCCGGCAGCCACGCCGGGGCTTTTCTGTTTCGAGGGGGTGTAAGGCAGAAGTTGACAGTTTTCAGTTTTGAGTTTCCAGTTTCGAGCTCAAAACTCAAAACTGGAAACCGGTACGTGTAATTCGTGGCTCATTCTTCTTGAAGTCCATAGTCATTCAACGGAGGTGGTTTATGAAAGCGATTCGTGTTCATGAATTCGGCGGGCCGGAAGTGATGCGGCTCGAAGACGTGGCGGACCCGCATGCCGGGCCGGGGCAGGTCGTGGTGCGTGTGCATGCCATCGGAGTCAACCCGGTCGACACATACGTGCGGGCAGGGACTTACCCGACCCGACCCCCGGTACCGTACACGCCCGGCAGGGACGCGGCGGGCGTCATCGAAGCGGTCGGCGAGGGCGTCAAGCGCGTCGCCGCCGGTGATCGCGTGTACGTTGCTGGCACGCTGAGCGGCGCGTACGCCGAGCGCGCGTTGTGCGAAGAATCTCAGGTGCAACCGCTGGCCGCGCGCGTCTCGTTCACGCAGGGTGCGGGCGTCTTCGTCCCGTACGCGACGGCGTACCGCGCGCTCTTCCAACGAGCGCGGGCCGTACCGGGCGAGACGGTGCTGGTGCATGGCGCGTCGGGCGGTGTCGGCGTCGCCGCCGTGCAGATCGCCCGTGCCGCCGGGTTTACTGTGGTCGGCACGGGTGGAACGGAGCGGGGAAGAAAGCTCGCGAGCGATGAAGGCGCGCATCATGTGCTCGACCACCACGCGCCGGAGTATCTCGATCAACTGATGAGTCTGACCGGGGGACGCGGCGTCGATGTCATTCTTGAGATGCTCGCCAACGTCAATCTTGGCAGAGACCTGAACGTGCTGGCGCGCGGTGGGCGCGTGGTGATCATCGGCAGCCGGGGCACGGTCGAGATTGACCCGCGCGCGGCGATGGGGCGCGACGCGAGCATCCTCGGCATGACCATAATGAACGGGTTGCCGCAGGAGTTGCAAAGCATCCACGCCGCGCTCGTCGCCGGTTTGGAAAACGGGACGCTGCGCCCGGTGGTTGGCCGCGAGATGTCACTCGCCGACGCGCCCCGCGCCCACATCGCCGTGATGGAGCCGGGCGCGCACGGCAAAATCGTCCTCTTACCATGAAGTGTTGCGCCGCTGACTCTCTGCGCTATGAACGCACAAACAAATCATCATCGAGGCACTAAGACACCAGGTAAATACTGGTAAAAGATGTAAACTCGCTGTAAAAAGCGCGCCGCTTGCTACAGACTCGCGGGCGCGGTTCGGTGTAAGGTGGCACTCGCTTAGCGCGTTTGAAGGTTAAAGTGATGAAGAGGCTCCGCACATTCTTCCGGCGACACGTTCTGTGGGTCGTGTTCTTCGCGGTCGCGATTCCACTTGCCAGCATCCTCGCGCTGCAATACCGCTCGTTGTCGAAACTGGAAAAGACTTCGACTGTTGCTGAAAAGGTCTGGATGAAGAACTACCTCGGCGACGTCACGAAAGAGGTCAAGTACTACTACCGCACCACCGCCGAACAGGTCTTGAACGTCCCGGCTGCGGCAATTACTGGCGAACGGCTGCGCAATTCCCGCCATCTCTTCGGCAAGTGCGAAGCCAAGGGGGCAAAGAGTCTCTTCATCGTTTCGTTCGCGTCGCCCGGCGAGTCGGAAATCTTCTTTTACAAACCTTCGGGCCGCGGGAAAATCATTGAGCCGCCGCTCGCCGAACTGCGCGCCGCGAACGTCGCCGCCGCCCCGTTGAAGATGCTTAGCGAAGAGCGCACACCGGTGCAGACGACGACGGTCACAACCGACGAGCGCGACTTAGAGAACCGCATCATCATGAAACCGATTACCGACGATTCGTCGCAGGTCGTCGGTGTCGCCGGGATGATTATCGATAACCGTTATTTCCGAGAGCACTATCTACCGCGCGCGATTCAGAACTCGCTGCCGAAGTTCTTTCCCGACGATGCGCAAGATAACGTGATCGTCACCGTGCATGACGGGGCGGGGCAGTTGGTGCTGGCGACGCAGCCGGTCAAGGGTCAGGACAACGAGACGTGGATGCCGGTGCCGTACTTCCAAGACTGGCGGATTGCGATTCGCAGTCGCGACATGACACCGGAGCAATGGGCGCACTGGAACTTCAACTTCAACCTTGCGCTCTCAGTCGCGTTAACGGTGGTGCTGCTCGGCGGCATCGCGCTGGCGCTCAGAACTGTATCGCACGAACTGAGGCTGTCGCAGATGAAGACCGATTTCGTCTCGAACGTTTCGCACGAATTGCGCACGCCGCTGTCGTCGATTCGTGTCTTCGGCGAGTTCCTCAAACTGGGCCGCGTCGCCGGGCCGGAGAAGGTCCGTGAATACGGCGAGTACGTCGAGACCGAGAGCCGCCGCCTGACGCAGTTGATCGACAACATCCTCGACTTCTCAAAGATCGAGTCCGACCGCAAGACTTACCAGTTTGAGCGCGCGGATGTCGCCGAAGTGGTCGGCGCGACGTTGAAGACGTTCGACGTACAGTTGAAGCAGCACGGATTCGGGGTTGATCTGCGACTCCCGCCGGGGCGTCTGCCGGTGGCCGTCATCGATTCAGAATCGATTGCGCAGGCGCTGATGAACCTGTTGGATAACGCCGTCAAATACTCTGGAGAGTCGAAGGAGATTACCGTCCGCCTCGGCCACCGCGCCGGCTTCATTACCATCGCGGTGACTGATCGCGGCATCGGCATCGCGCGCGAAGAGCAAGGGAAAATCTTTGAAAAGTTCTATCGTGTCGGCACCGGCCTGGTACACGACGTGAAGGGCAGCGGCCTCGGCCTCGCGCTCGTCGAGCACATCGTCAAAGCGCATCGCGGGCGCGTCACGGTCGAGAGCGAAGGGTCAGGGCGCGGCAGCACCTTCACGATTCACTTGCCGGCGACGGAGGGCCTCGGCGGTCACGCCGAAACGCCGCAATCGGCGCCGATTCTCAGCGGCGACTCGACCTTTAGGTTCGATCTGAAGCGTTAAAGATCGGGTGTTCTGATTCTGTGCAGAGGTGCGAGGCTCATCGAAAAGTGATGCGTAAAGTACTCATTGTCGAAGACGATCAGGCGATGGCGGTGGCGCTCCGCGACGGGTTTACGTTCGAGGGCTACGCGGTCGACGTGGCGCGGGACGGCGCGGCGGGGTTGCGCCTCGCCGCCGAGAAGAATCCGGACCTCGTCATCCTCGACGTGATGTTGCCGCGGCTGAGCGGCCTCGACGTGTGCCGGCAACTGCGGGGCGGCGGCAACAACACGCCGGTCATTATGCTCACGGCGCGCGGGCAAGAGATTGACAAGGTGCTCGGCCTCAGGACGGGCGCGGACGATTACATCACTAAGCCGTTCAGCTTTCTTGAACTGATGGCGCGAGTCGAAGCGGTGCTGCGCCGCGCGACGAAGACCGTCGAGGGCATTGAGCGCGTGCAGTTCGGCGACATCGACATCGGTTTCCGGAGCTTCGAGGCGACGAAAGGTGGGCGCCCGCTCGAACTGTCGCCGCGTGAATTCAAGTTGATTAAATACTTTGTCGAACATCGCGGCGAAGTCGTCACGCGCGAGCAACTGCTCGACACCGTCTGGGGCTACGAAGGTTTGCCGCTGACGCGCACCGTCGACATGCACATCGCCAAGCTGCGGCAGAAGATCGAAGAGACGCCGGGCGACCCGCGCCACATCATCACTGTGCATCGCGTCGGTTATAAGTTCACCGGCTGAAGCTGAAGCCCCGGTCCGAAGTAAGTTGGGCAACCTCGCTCGATTCAAAAACCATTATTCAGGAGAACCCAATGAAGAAATTCGTTCTACTTCTCGTTGTGACATTCGCCGCTGTGACTGCTGTTTGGCTCCCAACCCTGGCGCAGGATCAGGAGGAAGCCGCCGTGCGCCGGGCGATTGACCACTACTTTCAAGGGCACGCGACCGGCGATGGCGAGCACTACAAGAAAGTCTTCCACCCGGAGTCGAATCTGTTTTGGATACGCGAGGGGCAGTTCGCGCAACGCACCAGCGCCGAGTACATCGCCGGCGCGAGCGGCAAGCCCGCCCCCGATGAGCCGCAGCGCAAGCGCCGCATCGAAAGCGTCGACATCACCGGCAACGCCGCTGTCGTGAAGCTCACGCTCGATTACCCGCAAGTCAAATTTACTGACTACATGTCAATGCTTAAGATCGACGGCGAATGGAAGATCGTCAATAAGTTGTTCCACGCGCAGCCGAAGGCGCGCTCGTAAGTCAGGCCGCGCCGAATCCGGAGCGCAAGTAGTGAGTGATTGCGTACGAAAAACGGAGACGGCGGTAACGTCGACCGCCGTCTCCGTTTGTTGTCAGGTGGTGTGCGGGCCGTCACAGAATTAGTCTGTCCGACGCTTCTCGAAACTACTTCTTGTCAGCACTCTTTTTGATCCCGTGATAGGTCGCGTTAACGTCAATCTTGCCTGCCCACTTCGCCGGAACGGGCTTGCTCGCCGCCCACAAAATCCCGTTGATGACCAGCCGCTGAAATGCTTCTACCTTGAAGTCGTCCGGGTGGCCGAGCGTCGTCATGAACACTCTGCCGCCGGCCACGTTCTTCCACGTCCACGCGACTGGATTAATGACCGCCTCTTTTTTTTCGGGTTCGACCGCGCTCCCCATCAGCAACACGGTGGCGTCGGGCGGCGGGTATTTCGGTCGCACGTGATAAAGCCACGAGCGGACGTGAAACTCGCGGTCGACGCCCTTCAGAATCGGGTGCTTGATCGCTTCGGGGACGATTGAAACATCCGTGCTCGATTTGTGCCCGTAGTGGAAATGGCCCTTGCCCCAGCCGGGCGGCGCGCCGAGAAAGTCCGCCGCGAAAGCATTCCACTTCTCTGACTCGTGCCCGGCGGGATAGTTGAAGGCGTGCGTCGTGGTGCGAAACGCGACCACCGGACGGCCTGACTTAAGATACTTTTCGATATGCGCTAACTGCTCTTTCGGGAGTTGTCGCCAGCGCAAAAAGAGAACCGCCACATCGGCTGTCTCCAGCGCTTCGAGTCCGGGAATGTCCTGCTCTGAATTCTCGTCGGGCGAAGCGCGCAGCACGGTCGCGCGCATGCGGTAGTTCTTCTGCATCTCGGCGGCAATCGCCGGCATCGTCTCTTCGGAACTGTACTCGTGATCGCCGGTGACGAAGACGATGTGCGGAAGTTTGGCTGGTTGACCGAAGGCCGCGTGCGCATTGAAGAACATCAAGCTGAGCAGCGATAGTATTCGTCGGCGTGTCATCATGGCGGGCGTCAAATGCGTGTGAGGTGTGATCATAACGACAGTTTTCAGTTTTCAGCTCAAAACTTAAAACCGAAAACTGTTTACTGGTGCTCGCAAATACTCTTGGTCTTCGCGACTCGATGACGCTGGGCATCGGCTACGCTTTGGTGAGCGCCCCGTCGGTGCCGAGCGCCACGCGCCGCTTTTGGTGAAAGGCGAGGTTTGCGAGGTGCGGGGCGCTGACCGCCTTGTGCCCGACCTCGACCGGCGCGTTCGGCTCCTGCCGCGACCTGATGCACTCCAGGAAATTGAGCACGTGTGGTTCGGTGGGAATCCCGCCTTTATATTCGTGCATCGCCTTCGGCGGGATGTCGGGACGCTTCCACGGCTCCGGAAAAACCCGATAGCCGTCATCGTCAATGACCATCGTCGCTTGCTTGCCCTGGAGGAAAATCTTCCAACTGTCTTCGTAAGAGTTGCCATAGCACAGCGTCCACGTGGCGAGAAAGCGCGGGTACTCGAAGATGGCGCTGAACGTATCGGGGACTTCGGCACCGATGTGGACATAAATCTCGCCGTGCGAAAGTGCGGCCTGCGGCGGGTTGCCGTCGTTGCAGAACCACTGGATGACATCCATCAAGTGCGTGCCCTGATCGGTCATGTGGCCGCCGGAATAATCCCAGAAATTCCGCCAGTTCATAAAGCGCACCGCGTCGAGCGCGCGTCGCTGTTTCACCGGGCCTTGGAAACGATCCCAGTCGAGGTTGCCCTGGAGCGTTGCGGTGCGCGGCATTGGCTTGCGGTTCCAGAACCACTGTGCGCGGGCCATCACCACTTCACCCAGCACGCCGTCGTCGACCAGTTTCTTCGCGCTGCGCACGGCTTCGGAACTGCGACGCTGCATCCCGACCTGCACGATCTGCTTGGTCGCGCGCACGGCCTTGACCATCTTCTCGCCCTGCTCGATGGTCAGCGAGAAAGGCTTTTCGGTGTACACGTCTTTGCCCGCCTGCACCGCGTCAATCAGAATCTGCGAGTGCCAATGGTCGGGCGTCGCGTTAACAATAGCGTCGATGTTTTTATCGTTCAGCAATTCGCGGTAATCGTAAGTCGCCTTCGCCCCGGCGGCGGACAGCTTGAGCGCGAGTCCCTGGTACGGTTCGTAAACGTCGCACACGGCGACGAACTCGGCCTGCGGAAACTTCTTGAAGCTGCCCATCAGACTGCGTCCGCGCCCGCCCGCGCCGACAATGCCTAATCTGATGCGGTCGTTCGCGCCGAGCACGCGGCTCATCGACTGCGCGCTGACGGACGGCGCCGCCAGCAGCCCGATCCCGATGCCCCCGGCCTGGGCGATAAAGTGCCTGCGCTTGATTCGATCCGACATCTCCGACCTCCGTGTGAATGATGGTTTGCGTAGCGAGCGTCCGGCGGAGCCTGTATCTTTCATTATTCGTTGACGAGAAACAGACCTTTGACCGCGCGAACTGATAAACGGAATGCGAAACACATACTACTATCGCTGCCCTGCGTCTTCAAGATCAAACCATCCTTGATGACCTTATGCCACCAATCTTTTCAACACCAAAAACCTCTCGTTCGCTTCGCGATTCGGCACCAACTCCGCCACCTCGCGCGGCAACTTCCGCCAGGTTGTTTCGCTCTTCAGACCCAGTTTTGGTCCGCCCGTCGCACGCTTCAATTCGGTTTGCCATTTGACCTTGCATTCATAGAAAGCGTCGAGCGCCGGCGACTCGATGGACTAAAGTACCCGGTGACATCGACGATGAAGTGCGTCGTGGTCGTCGCGAAGATGCTGAACTCACCGTCCGCTGTAGGCCGCTGCGCTGAATTGCAGCGCGCCGGTTACGACCGGGGCTGCCACGGACAGACAGGCGGAAAACTCTGACGTGTTGCCGATAGAGTCGGTCGCGGTGCAGTTAATAACACCGCTCTCGACGCCCGCGGGGAAGTCTAAGGGGAAGCTGAACTGCGCGTTGCCCTGCGCATCAGTCGTCACGTTCGATACCTGCCCGCTGGCGAGTGGGAGGGCGATGAACTGGTTGGCCTCGCAGTCACTCTCGTTGGTGAAATACCAGTGGACCGTGTAAGTCGCGTTCGGCCCGCTGTTCAAAGTGCCGCTGACGGCCACGGCCGAGTTGAGGGCAGAAGATGCACTTTCATCTTTATCAGCATTGGCGGAGATGGCCGGCATGAATGAGGTTAAGACGGGAAAGTTTTGCAGCCCATTTGATCCGGTGTCAGAGTCAAGTGGATCGTTGGGTGTGATTCCGTCGGGACTGAGATCAATTCCCAGACCAAGGTTGGAGAAGATGGAATTTTCTACGATGCGAATACCTGCGGCGCTATCAATACGAACGCCACTGCCTTGATTGAATGCGATGACATTCCCCTTGATGTCATTGCCTTGCGACGCCGAAGAGATAAGAATGCCGTCACCTGCGTTGCCCAACTGGCGGGTGACACTCATATCGGTGCCGATAAAGTTACCCTGAATAAGAGGAGTGCGCAAACCATCGAATCTGATCCCAGCACCTCCGTTGCTCGATATCACGTTAGCTGCCTCGGCTGTCGCTCCCCCTATGACATTGCCAGAGTTGTTGCCGATGGAGATGTTCACACCACTACCGGCGTTGGACAGGGCCTCGGTACCGTTAGCCTTGGTGCCGATGAAGTTACCTTGCACCTTGTTACCAAGGCTCGCTTCTATTGAGACCGCGCCGCTGAAGGGGCTTGAGGCTTGGTTGCCTGAGATGACGTTGCGCGCCGCGGCTACAGTCCCTCCGATGGTGTGGTTTCCCCCAAAGATGATTTGCACCCCATTACTCCCATTGCCTAGAGCGGTTGTGCCACTGATGTCGGTGCCAATGAGGTTACCTTGTACCAGGGTGCCGGAATTATCTTCTAATGCAATTGCTCTTGAGATGTTGCCCGAAATGATATTACGTGCTCCGGTCGTCGTCCCGCCTATTCTGTTCTCGAAGCTACGTTGTGCAAGCACTCCGGAAAATTGATTACCCAGGTCGGCTGTGCCAGTGACATCCGTGCCGATGAAGTTACCCTGCACTGAGTTAACGTGCGAATCGCCACTTACCAAGCCCAAAATCACGCCGGAGCCGTTACCGGAAATTACGTTGCGAGCTGCAGGTATGGTCCCTCCGATGAGGTTGTTATACCCATAGAGAATGTTCACGCCACCACCAGAGTTACCCAAGGCAGCAGTGCCGTTGATATCAGTACCAATATAGTTGCCTTCAATTATGCTGCCGGTACTCCTCTTCAAAGCCGGCGGCCCGGATTCGCCCAACGTGATTCCATGACCACTGAAACGATTAATAACCAGACCACGCACCACACTGCCCCCGGCGCCGACTACCAACCCACTCGCAGACCCTGCGTTGCTTCCATCTAACTCGATGATCGGCTTGCCCGCGAAGCCAGGCTGCGTCGCGGCATCAATCGTCACCGCATCCGTGATCGTCGGCAGCCGCGATGTCACACTGATTGTCTGAACGCCCGTCCCGATGCCGAACCTGATCTCGTCCAGCCCCGCACTGGCATTGGCCGCAATGATCGCCTCGCGCAGCGTACAATGTGCCGTATTGCAAGTGCCGTCGTCCGTGTCGGCTGCCGAGTTGACCACATACATACTCTGCGCCTGCGCTACTGAGAACGTCAGCGACCTGGCCGTGCCAGCGGTGCCCGTGGCATTCTGTTCGGTATAAGGTGTGGCCGTGATCGAGTGGCTCCCGACGGAAAGATCAGTCGGCGCCCCCCGTCCGATGGTGAAGCGAAAGGTCGTGTAAGGCGCACCGTTCTCGACGTGGTTGTCGAAGTCAGCTTCTATGCGTACGCTCCCGACGACATCGGGGCTTGTCACCGCTTCAAAGGACAAGTCGCTGTACTGTACATAACCTTCTACGTTAAGCACCACACCGTTTCGCAGATTCGGTATTAAGACCTCGCCGTTTGGCCCGAGCAAATTGAAGCTAAAGACCTCTTGCGTCGCAGCGGGGGTAATCTCCGAGAGGTTGAACGGGCTGACGCCATCGTCGTTAACATTAGTGATGGCGGAACTCGGCACCGACGCTGCCGGCTCTACCCCTGTCAATGCCACGACCGGCGCGCTGTGCCCACTCCTGAGCATCACCAGATCGCTCAAGGCGTCCACACTCAATCTCATCGGCAGCACGGCGACCGGCCCGCCGCCCTCGACATTCATCGATACAACTTCACGCTCAGATGCTTTGGTGTCGGATGTCACCTCGGCGGTCAGCTTCCCTCGTTCAAGCCGACCTCCGCTCAAGACGTGCAGTTGACGATTGGCTGAATCAACTACCAATAGACTATCCGCCGGCACACTCGACACACGCGCGCAGACCAACTGCGTCGCCCCCGGCCACCGGCCACTCGCCGCCTTTTCGCTCTGCCACTCCGCCAGTCTTTGACTAACCCTTACTCTTCGACTCGCCTGATGCCTTTCGTCTTCCCGTTTTTCCTGACCCACTCTCATTACCTGATTGAGCACCTGCACCGCCCCGTCCGCTGTCAGCACTGCGATGTCGGACTCCGGCTCTCCACTGAAATCTCCCACCGCCACTGACTTAATGCTCAACGTGAAGGCGCGCTGATCCATGCTCGCCGGTGGGACTTCCGCCTGATGCGCTTCATCCAACGACAACTTCCGGTCTCGCCCACGCACCACCAACAGGGTGTTGCCGGACGCCACCGCCAAGTCCGTTGCGTTCTCTTCGTTTAGCTGACCCAGCGCCAATGACGACACAGTGGCGGGTACGGAAAGTGCTTCCGGT
>JACDEG010000006.1:21480-31960 GCA_013816505.1 Pyrinomonadaceae bacterium
CGAGCGCGCAACGCTCCCTGCGGCCCCTCGAACACCAGCACCCGCGGCCCCGCCGCTCCTTCGACCCCGACGACCACGTCCGTCAACCCATCGGCCCGATTGATCTCGCCGGCGACCAATGCCGTCACCGCCCCGGCCACCCCTATCTCTCTGACTGCCTTGAAGCCTCCGCCTCCGTCGCCACTCAGCAGGTACAGCGCTCGACCGCCCCGACTGGCTGCCACCACATCCCAGTGACTGTCTCCGTCGAAGTCTCCCGCGCCGACAAAGTCCGGCGCTTTGGCGAGCGCGAAGACGCGCGCCGGCGAAAGAAAAGGTGAACCGGTGAAGGTGCCACTTGCCCGGCGCTGCTTCGCCTCCGGGCTGTGAGGGTAGATCGCATCGACGTTGCCGCGATGAAGCGTGATGATGCCGCCGCCGCCGTTCGCGGTGTTGGCGTAGCTGCTGACGAGATCGGGTGTGCCGTCTTCGTCGAAGTCGGCGGAAGCGAGCGCGCCCGGTTGCACATTTTGTTGCTCGAGTGCGGAGACAGTTTCCGGCGCGCCTTCGTACGCCGTGACGAGTTCGCGGCCATCCGAAAGGGTGATGAAAGGCGCACCGCGCCCGGCAACTCTCACGCTTACTTGTTCGCTGAGGCGCGCGCGCGGCGGGGCGGTCTGTGGCGCAGTAACGGAAATCTTGCGGCCACCGTAAGCCCACGCACGCGCGGACGGAGACGCTAAAACTAAGGCCGACAGTGCCAAGAGTAGCGCACTGACGATGCAGAGCAAGATGCGCGATTTACGATAGAAGCCTAAAACACAAGACGACTGATTGAGTGAGATGGATGTTTTCATGGACTTGTTCCTTCGATGGGTGGAGGACCTCTTGAGCAAGACACCCAAGAAAGATTGGATAAGCGAAATTCAACTTGTGGGTAACTACGGGACGTACCGACTTCGCGATTATGCCACAACTTGTCGTGGGCGCGTACAGTTTCTGATTAGCTGAAACCTAAAACAGCTTGGGGGCGTGTGTCTGCTTGGTTGTATTGCTCTTTGCCGGTGATTTTCGCCTCGGTGCTTCTCGTCCGGCTCCTTCCTGCCGGATGCGTTCGAGGAGGACGGACGCGGGTTCGTAGTCGCGCCCTTCAAGGCGGGCGAGTTCGGCTTCGGTGGTGACGAGTTCGCCGCGAAAGGCGCGGGCGAGGATGGATTGCGCGAGCTTGTCAACGTGCGCTTTCGCCGTGCGGTAACGGGCTTCGAGCGCGTCGGCGGTTTTGAAGAGTGCTTCGACGCGGCGGACGATTTCTTGTTGTTCTTCCAATGGCGGAACAGGGACAGGCACTTCGGCTACAGCTTTAGTATTTATTACACCCTGAGCGGAACCAGTTGTTAGGTCTTCAAGCGTTTTCTGACAAAATGGCGTTTGGAAGTAGATATTCAGATAATCTGAGATGCTATTCAAAGGTCGCGCCAAAATGATGTTGGCGCAGTTCATTTCTCCAACTCCGCTTGGAACAACGCAAGTATCACCTCGATTCGCCCCAACTCGCACAACGAGCAGATCACCTTCTTTTAGCTGCGACTTCTTAAGAGACCCATGAAATTCCTTTGTAATACATGCAACTCCGTCTAAATCAAGTCGCATAGGACGGACGTTCTGTGATCTCAAGAAAGCGATGCCTTCAGAGGGAGCACAATAGAATTGAGAAGTCGGCCCAACATGACCAACAGACACTCTCACTGAAATATTATCTAGCGTTCTGTAAACCCACGTATCCGGAAGTTCTGGATAATCCTCGTTATGAATAGTTGGAAAAGTTAAATCCCACCTTCTTGAAGCGGGTTCAACGTTGGGCGACCGTTTCCGCCAATCAGCCGTCAGCTTCCTCGAACATGCCGCCGCGAGAACGGATTGCCGAAACCGTTTGAGGATGCGCGGGATGTTGGCGAGTCGCGCTTGCGCCGCGTCCACACGGCTCAACAGCTTTTCCAACTTCGCCACGATGCGGCGTTGTTCGTCGAGCGGCGGAAGTGGCAAAGATATTTCACTCAAGTCTTCTTTATTAAATCCGTCCTGTGCTGACCGTTCAATGTCTAAGATTGGTCGCTGGAACAGTTCTGATTTAAGGAAGTGGAAGACGAACCTTTTATCTACAATTTGAGGAACTATAACTTTCGCAAGTGCGACGTTATATGCTCCGTTCATACCTGTGCAGATTCTTCCAACGGAGGCACCATATCTACCGATTAAAACATCGTCTTCAACGCAGCGCTTGAGGGAATCCTTGTTTGGTATGTATGTAGGTAAAGGTTTATCGCCAAAGTCTCTGATTTGCAGTAAGCGAATGTAACCTTCTGTGGGTTCGTACTTGAAGACGCTTTTGGGTGGTTGAGTGCCGCCCTGAATGTCAAAGACATCCATGAATGAAGTTTCGGCCCATCCTTCCGGTAGCTCACTCATGCTCTGTTGTCGTTCAACTTTCGTGCGAAATGGTGACTCGTTAAGTTTTCGCAAAGCGCACTTGCGTTTCGGTGACGACAACGAAGCGGTCAACAATTTGATCGGCGTACAGTTCAAGTAAGCGGCGCAGCGTCTCAATCTTGTTGGCGGCGCGTTCGTCTTCAAGGCGCATGAGAATAATCCCGTGATGCGGATGCCGTTCACGAAAAACCTTCTCACCGAAATCTTTGTCATTCGTCACCAGAATCCAATTCTCGACATGCGCTTTGGCGATGATCCAGTCGTCAATCATGCCGCGTGCTTCGTCGTAAATTGAAAAGACTTCGTGCCCTTCTCCGCGCAGCCACGCCGCGACCTTCGTGCCGGTACACTCATCAACCAACAACCGCAGACTCAAGCCGCCTCCTGCGTGAGCGGCATGAATGACGTGCTTTCAAGCGACTTGCTCGCAAACAAAATACACGCCCGCACGTCTTCGCGCGTCAAGCCTTCGTACTCGTCAAGTATCTCCTCTACATTTGCGTCATGCGCCAGCAGATTCAGAACATGCTCGACTGACAGCCGCGTGCCTTTAATCACCGGCTTGCCCGTCAGAACTTGCGGATCCGCTGTGATTCGTTGCAACAGCATTTCATCGCTCATATTTTCATCGCTCCTAACTCGTCCATCCTTCCGGTAGCTCACTCATGCCGCAATCGCTTCCTCTTTCTCAATCAAAGCCACCATCTTTCCCTAACATGCGCGCCGCTAATTCTCTTGCGCTTCGTCAAACCTCACGTTGCGGTAAATGTCTCTCAGATCAAGCGTCAGATTGACAGACGCGAGCGCGAGTCGGTCGTCCGGTTCCGTTAAACTAGCGCGCGTCCATTCGCCGACGCCCGCGCGCCGGTGAACCTCGATGTGCAAAGCGTCTTGTGACACCAGAACGTATTCCAGCAAACTCTCGACGTTTTTGTATGCGTGCAGCTTTTCGGTGCGGTCAACGCGCTCGGTGGACGGCGAAAGCACTTCGACGATTAAGCGCGGTTCGTTGCGAGTGTAACGGTCGCCACCCGGCGCATCACACGTCACGACGACATCCGGGTAGTAGTACAACACCGGGCTGACCATGACTTTCATGTCGGAGATGAACGGTTCGCATTCATCGTCCGCCAGATGGTCGTTCAAACGCGAAAAAATGTTTCCGGCGATGCGGTTGTGACGGTCGCTCGCGCCCGCCATCGCGTAAACCTGCCCGTCAACATATTCGTGACGCACGTCCGCGTCGCGTTCACCCGCCAAGTAGTCCGCGACGCTCAGATAAGGTTTGCTCTTTCGTAAGCTCATCTCACTTACTCCTTTATTGCGCGGGCAATCTTCAAACCGCGACAGTTGCCGCCTCTTCCCGTTCGAGCAATGTTAGCATCTCTTTCAAATCATCAACCACCGCCTCAAGCTCCGTAATCGCTTCGGCAGCCAAGTCCTGCGGCTCGGGCAAATCATCCGCGTCTTCGAGCGATTCATCCTTGAGCCATGTGATGTCGAGCTTGTAGTCGCGCTCTTTCACGTCGCTGATATGGAAGCGGCGGAAGCGTCCCGCCTCGCCCGTGTCCGTGCGCTGGCTCCTGCCGTTCGGGTCGCTGCCGTATGCCGCTTCTAAGCCACCTTGCGCGAGCGGTTGAGCGGGTGGCGAACGTCGTGGAACCAGATGACTTCTCCGTTGGTGGAATAGAGAAAAGGAACACGGAAGCCGTCGAAGTTAAGCGGGTTTCCAGTCGCGCCGCGCGAATACCTTTCGGCTTGCGTCAAGACGTTCTGGGGACCGAGCGTCAGCTTCTTCGCTTCGACAATGCCGAGCAAGCGACCGTCGACACATAACCCATAATCAGCCGGACCGTTGCCTGTCGAAAACTCTTCGATGCCCGTGTCCGCGTACCAACTTAATGGCTTGACTTCTTCATGAGGCGCGATCTTCCAATGCGAAGCCTTGAGCTTCGGGTCAATTCTACGTTTACGAGTTTGTCTTTCTGATTCCATCGCTTCTAGGCACTTACAGTTTGTAATTCTGATAGACGTTCAAGTTCAGCAACGGTACGCTCCAACTCAGCCAAGAGCGGCGTGTCACCATGTGCCTGATAGGCATCCGTTAAAGCGCGGTAATACCACAATGTGCCCTCTCTGCCGCCAGTGAACCGCTGCCACAACTCTTCGCCCAAAACTCTGTAATCAAACAATATCGCCCGTGCGTTGTGCAGCTTGTCGGAAGCGGACACTAACCGCACCGACGGGGACGCGAGCGCCAGGTGCTGCATGTATGTCTCTTTACGCTCGCGCCACGACGGTTTAGGCATGACTTCCGCATCCGTACATCCGTCAACGATTTCCGTTACTCGATTACCGAAGCGACGGCGCACTTCCTGCCGTGTGACATCGACACCCTGATCTTCAATTGCGTCGTGTAAGAGCGCCGCTATCGCCTCGTCCTCATCTGCGCCGTTCTCAAGCGCGATGCTGGCAACGCCGAGCAGGTGCGCGATGTACGGCGTGTTCGAGCCTTTACGGACTTGTGCAGAGTGTAGTTGTACGGTGTAAGTGAGCGCGTCTTCAAAGCGTGTGGTGAGCATAGGGCGTTCAGTGTGGGGCGGGCTTCTGTTTGTCTGCCTTCGGCGGTCTGCCGGGCTTGCGATCTGCGACAAGTTTCAAATCGGACTCTTTAATCATCAAGTCACGCCCGAACTTCTCCGCCGGCAATCTGCCTTCAAGCACTAACTGCCGTACACGCGAGACGGTAACGCCAAGCCGCTCCGCCACTTGTTGAGTGGTAAGTGAAGCATTCATGCAAAAGGTTGTAGCACGTAAGAAACCCTCACGCAAGAGTGAAGATTTATCTTGACCGAATACTAACGCATTAGTTATAGTTGTTCTCATCACTCAATACTACTCATTTAGGAGAACAAGCCAATGGTTCAACTTACCGCCGTCGCTAAACTCCAGAACACGATTAACGAGGCGCGCACCGTTAAGCGAGATTGAGCAACAAATCATCGAAAATGAATAAGATGACAAGCCATAATATCGCGCTTCTATTTTGACGATGATCTTCCATAATCTACGGAAGCACGAAACGCGCTTATTCAGAATGAAAACCTTCCAGCAATTCGAGCGTCCAATCGAAACTATTCCGCTGACTACAAGCTGGTATCTTTCAGACCTTGGCGAGATGCGTGGCAGGCAGGAGCTTTTCACCAGACAGTCGCCGCAAAAGTTAAAGGTTCTGCGCGAGCACGCTCTCATCGAGAGCGCGGTCTCTTCGAATCGCATCGAAGGCATTCAGATAGATCAGGCACGCATCAAGCCGGTCGTGCTCGGACAGTCGCGTCTGCGCGACCGGGATGAAGAGGAAGTGCGCGGCTACCGCGACGCCCTGAAACTGCTTCACGAGCGTGGCGCGAAGCTGAACTTTACGGAAGACCTGATACTTGAACTACATAGCCTGAGCAGAGCGGGCTTGGGAGACGCAGGGCAGTATAAAGAGCGCGACAGCGATATCATCGAGAAGTATCCTGATGGGCGGCAGAGAGTTCGCTTCTCGACGGTGCGCGCCGCCGACACTCCACAGTACATGCGCGCGCTCATTGATTACTGGAACCGGAATCTCAATGACCGCTGGGTTCATCCGTTGATCGCCCTCGCCGCTTTCAATCTGGATTTCCTTTGCATTCATCCTTTTCGTGATGGCAATGGGCGTGTGTCGCGCCTCCTGTTGCTGCTCGGATGCTATCAGCTTGGTTACGAAGTAGGGCGCTATATCAGCCTTGAGCGTTTGATAGAAGAGAATAAAGAGCGATATTACGAGACGCTGGAACTCAGCTCACAAGGATGGCACGAAGGAAGACATGATCCCTGGCCCTTGATAAACTTCTTGCTCTACATCCTGAAACTTGCTTACGGAGAATTCGAGAGCAGAGTGGGCGAGACGGCATCCCCTAAAGGCGCGAAGACGGAGATGGTGGAAGCCGCCATCGAGGCACAGAAAGAGCCTTTTACGATTAGTGACCTGGAAAGGGCCTGTCCCGGCGTCAGCCGCGACATGGTGCGCCGCGTGCTGCGTCAACTCAAGCAGGCGGGGAGAGTTGAGCCTTTAGGTCGCGGGCCGGGCGCGCAATGGCGTAAGAAGGGGTAATACCCTTATAAAGAGGTAATAAAGAGGGTAATGTGAGCGAGCCTCTGGAATAAAGCAATGGCGGCAACTCTCATCGAACTGATCGGCGATACAGAACTCTTGCGTGATCTGGCTGGCCCGCGCAGCTACGAGCGCGGAGAAAATTACGCGGCTGATGGTTATGTCCATTCCATCACCGAGTACAAGGGGAAGCTTGTCGCCACCGTCACCGGCACGAACGATTATCAGGTCAAGCTATGGGTAGAGCATGATGCCCTCGAATCCTCCTGCACCTGCCCGATGGGTGAGATGGGCGAGTTCTGCAAGCACTGCGTCGCGACTGCGCTGGTGTGGGCGGACGAAGCGAAAAGTGCGAGCCATCAACGAAGCGAGAAAAAGGTAAAGAGCAATGCAAAAGCGGGCGTGCGCACCGGAACGCTCGACGACGCTCGCGCCTACCTTGAACGGCAGAGCAAAGAATCGCTCATCGAACTCCTGTTGGAGCATGCGCTGGAAGATAAAAGCTTACGCGAGCGTCTCCTACTCGACGCGGCACGCTCCAATCCCGCCGGGCTTGATCTTGAAACCTACCGCCGTGCCATCAAAGATGCTGTGAAACCGGGCCGCTTCGTCGATTACTACGAGGCCGGAGCATACGCGCACGGCATACGCAAAGTGACTCAGGAATTGCGTGGTCTGTTGCGCGACGGGCACGCCGCATCATGTATCGATCTTACAGAGTACGCCTTGAAGCAGGTCGAGCGAGCGATTGGGCACGTCGATGATTCGGACGGCCACATGAGCTATGTGCTGGAGGATTTGCAGGCGCTCCATCTGGAAGCCTGTCAACAAGCCATGCTGGATGGGGTGAAACTCGCGCGCCGCTTATTCAAGTGGGAACTGGAGAGCCAGTGGGAAGTCTTCTACGGCGCGGCTGAAGTTTACCGAAAAGTTTTTGGCAAAGAAGGATTGGCCGAGTATCGTCGGCTGGCCGAAGCCGAATGGGCGACAGTGCCAGTGCTCGCCCCGCCAGAGAATAAAGAGCCGAAGCACGCTGGCAGCTTTCCTGTCATTCACAAACTGAGCGCCGAACACCTTGAAAACGCCGCGCAATACGGCAGGCGCTTTCGCATCACGAGCATCATGGAGGCGCTCGCACGCACCTCCGGCGATGTGGAAGCACTGGTCGCAGTCAAGAGCCGCGATTTATCATCGGCCTACTCCTTCCTGACAATCGCCGAAATCTATCGTGAAGCCGGGCAGCAAGACAAGGCGCTTGAGTGGGCTGAGCGCGGCGCGCAGGCTTTCCCCGATAAGACCGATAGCCGTCTACGCGAATTCCTCGCCGAAGAATATCACCGGCATCACCGTCATACGGAAGCGATGGAGCAAGTCTGGAATTTATATGCCGACGCGCCGAATCTTGGGACTTATCGCCAGCTCAAAGAGCACACCGCTCGCACCGCCGGAAAATCCATTCGCAAGCAAAAAGAAGAATGGCAGAACTGGCGCGAGCGTGCGCTCTCGTACTTGCGCGCCATGCTTGACGAGCGGCGAAAGGGAATAAAGAATCGCGGCAATTTCTCCGCGTGGTGGGGCGCGGGTGATAACTCAACGCTCGTCGAGATTTACCTGTGGGAGGGCAATATAGACGAAGCTCTCAAAGCGGCGGAAGCGCACGGATGCCCAGACGCGCACTGGATGAAACTCGCCGAAGCATTAGAAAAGCCTCGCCCATCGGAGGCTTTGCATATCTACCGCGAGAGCCTTGAACCAATCATCGGTCAGAAAAATAATCGAGCTTATGAAGAAGCCGTCGAGCGCATTCGCAAAATTGGAAAGCTGATGGAGCGAACGGGGCATGCGGCTGAATTCAGAGACTTCATCGGCGACCTTCGCAGCAGACACAAGCCGAAGCGCAACTTCATCAAACTCCTTGATTACATCTAAGAACCGTGAGGCTTTTCTCGTTCAAAGTGTGAATAAAAAGTGTGAATAGACGAAACGGGAGGCATTGTGCCTCCCGTAACTCGTTCATTTTATTGATGAGCCGTGCGGGACTCGAACCTGCGACCCACTGGTTAAAAGCCACTACCTGCCCATTATCACGTGCTTTCACGCTTTCCACAAGTTGAACGAAACCCGCATTAACGTTGATGTATAATACTATCATGCGTTTCAGCAGTAACATGTGTTTTCAGCGATTTCAAAACGAAAGCGTACATGAAAGCGTACACGGCGATGAGAGCGATGGAGGTTTGAACTATGCCAAGAGAACGTGAAGGTTACATCGAAAAGCGCATTGTGAAGGTTGGCGAGCTTGAAGAACAACGCTTGTATGTTCGGATGCAATACCGCGATCCTTCTGGCAAAGCCTGTACGGTACGCCGTCGCGTGAAAGACGAAGCGACGGGGCGCAAGCTGATAAAGAAACTAAAGAAGCAATACGAACAAAACGGCGCGCACGGACTCATTGCTGACAATCTAACGTTCCGGCAGTTGGCGAGCGAATACAAAGATCGGCGTCTAGTTCCAGCTGTTTATCATGGTGAAGGTGAGGGCGCACGGAAGGTTGCCGGACTGCGTTCATGGAGAGCACCGCAAGCTTTTCTCGAAACCTTAGTTGAGAGTTTTGGCGGGCGACGTGTGCGCGACATTACACACGGCGACGTTGAAGCGTTCAAACTCAAACGCTTGCAAAAGCCGACCGCAAAAGGCACGCACCGCACAATCGCGTCAGTCAACCGAGAACTTGAGTTGATGCGCGCCGTCATGCGCTACGCCGCGCGGCAAGGCTATATCTTGCGGTCACCGTTTGAGACGGGCGCGTCTTTAATCTCGAAAGCAGATGAAGTTAGACGCGAGCGCGTGCTTAGTCACAATGAAGAAGCGCGATTGCTGGCCGCTTGCACAGGCAGACGCGCACACTTGCGCCCTCTTATCATTTGCGCGATTGATACGGCGATGCGGCGCGGCGAACTGTTCAAGCTATGTTGGCGCGACGTTAATTTAGTGACGCGCGAAATCACGATCACAGCTTTGAACTCGAAAACGGCGCGGGCGCGTAACGTAGCGATGACGCCGCGCATACATGAAGAACTCGAACGCTTGCGCGCAATCGCACCACCAGATGACAATTGCCTTGTGTTTGGTATCACCGACACGGTAAAGAAAAGCTTTGCGGCGGCATGTCGGCAAGCTAATGTCACGGGCTTTCGATTTCACGACCTAAGACATACGGCGATAACGCGCATGGTCAATACAGGGCAACCAACCGCCGTCTTGATGAAGGTTTCGGGACACACGCAACACGCGACATTCGCCCGCTACGTCAACCCTGATACAGAAGCGATAACGAGCGTTGCCGACGCGCTCGCACGATTGAACGCGCAAGCCGAAGCGGAGACGCAACCCGCAGACGAGATGATTAACTAGAAGCGGTTTCATAGATACCTGGAATGGAGC
The DNA here is from genome assembly GCA_013816505.1 of Pyrinomonadaceae bacterium. Classification (GTDB taxonomy): domain Bacteria; phylum Acidobacteriota; class Blastocatellia; order Pyrinomonadales; family Pyrinomonadaceae; genus JACDEG01. The sequence continues at coordinate 31,532 of JACDEG010000006.1, forward strand.
AGCGAACTAAGCATTACTGAGCGATTCCTTGAATGCTGAACGCCCGCAGGCATTTATGTGTAATTGACAGTATTTGACCCGGCAGTCACGAAGTTTTAAGTCACGACTCATCTGACAGGTGAGCCACGCACACGTTTCGCCGCGATGGGTCTGATCTGTCATCATTGCTTTAACTTCGACGATCAGCATAGATGTGATGATCTAGGTGTGGGCGTGTGATTAACTGTTGACCCGCACCTCGAAATTGTGGAATCAAATCTTAGTTATTACAATTTATGAGACCACTTCTAGCCATGCGCATCCAATAGACATTATTGGAATTAAGCAGAACTAACGAAATCAAACAAATCAAGTGCTTCTAGCGGTTGACGACAAGTAACTCTCAGGTTATGTAAACCACAAGCTATTTCCATCACCCGATCCGAGATG
>JACDEG010000293.1 GCA_013816505.1 Pyrinomonadaceae bacterium
GTCGAGAACTTGTAGCCACGCCGCCACTCGAACTTGTCAACCGCTTTCATCAACCCGATGTTCCCCTCCTGAATCAGATCGAGGAACTGCAAACCGCGGTTGGTGTATTTCTTCGCGATGGAGACGACGAGGCGCAGGTTGGCTTCGATCAATTCGCGCTTAGCTTTCGCCGTCTCGATCTCGCCGGTGGTGATTGATTGCAGCGAGCGCTTGATCTCGACGGTCGAGATGCTGTGTTCCACCTCAACCTGCTGAAGGCGGCGCTTCGCGTTGCTGATGTGGCGCTTAAAGTCGCGCTCCTCCTCCGGCTTGATGCGCTTCTTGCTAAGCTTCTCGCTGTAACTGTTGACTTCGCGCTCGGACTGGCGAATCTCTTTGTGGACTTTGCGGATCGAATCAATGAGCCGCTGGCGGCAGCGTTCCGTCATGTTGAGCTGCCCGATCTCCTGCGCGATTTCGAGGCGCGTGCGCGCGACTTTGCGCCGCAGCCGGAGCATCTTCTTCGACTTCTTGCCGCGCATCAGCTTCTGCTCGGCGCGCAACAGCTCCCAATCCTTCAGCCCCTTTTTGAAATGCTTGCGGATGTTCTGAATGCCTTCAGTCGTCCACTGCAAATACTCGTCGGCCTTATCTTCCTGCCCGGTCAATTCGGCCTGGTCAGAGAAGGTGACGATGTCGCGGATGTTGAGCGCGCCCGCCTCCAAATTTTCGCCGATGCGGATCAGCTCGTTGACGGCAATCGGCGAGCGCGAGATAGCTTTCTGCGTTTTGACCTGCCCGCGCTCGATGCGCTTTGCAATCGAGACTTCGCCCTCACGTGTCAACAGCGGCACGACGCCCATCTCGCGCAGGTAGAGGCGGACGGGGTCGTTCGTCTTCTCCAGCGCGCCCGCCGAAAGGTCCAATTCGATGTCTTCGTCGAGGCCGTCTTCGCCTTCGTCGGTGGGCGCGGTGGCTGCCGCCGCTTCAATCAGACGCTCGTCCGAATCGGCCACCGTGATGTTCGAGCCTTCGAGCTTTTGCAGCACGTCCTCAATGTCGTCGGGCGAAACGACGTTATCCGGCAATTCGCGGTTCAGGTCGTCGAACGTCAGGTACTTTTTGTCGCCGCCCAGCTCCAGCAAACGCTGCATTACGTCGTCTTGATCTTTCTCTTCCATATCCAATTCTGGTCCACCTCAAACAGGCTTTAGATTTGCGATCACCGGTTGGCGAGTTAAAAGTACGGCGACATCCCCCGTGCGCGGGTCGCAAAGCGAAGTCTCAAAAGCCGCAAAACAATTTACTAACTGTCAGTTGCGGGGCCGTCCCCACGGCGGGTGCCGAGCGCGCCACGCAAGCGCGTCCACTCCAGATTTTCCATCACCAGTTGGTCGCGCCGCGCTGTGTCCCCGGCTCGCTCGGCGGCAGTGATCTCGATGGCCAAATCCTTCAACCGTCGATCCACGCTCATTAGTCGTAGCGCCGTCAAACAATTTTCGGCTTCGGCGCGGAGGTCGTCGGTGGCTTCGCCTTCGGCCCGCTCCGGCTCGCTCATCAACAGCAGCGGAACCAGGTCGGCCGCCACGGCGTCACCCTGCGTATGATCGACGAGCGTTCCGTAAGAGACTTCAGTCCCCGCGCCGTCAATCTCCTTGAGCGCCCGGAAGATGGCCGCCGTTGGAAGTTCGGCATAATCGCTCGTCTCAAGGTGAGGCAGAATTTCATGGCGCAGTTGACGGTCATGGACGAGAAGTTCGAGCAGTCTCTGTTCCGCCACCGTCGGCGGGGCGCTCTCGGCGCGTGCTACTTTCTGCTTTACATCGGCGGCGGAAACGGGGACATCCGCCTTAACTGTCCGCCACAACTCCTGACGAAGCGCCGGCTCCTCTATGCGTAGCGCCTGCATCACGATGTCAAAATATTCGCGCTTCTGAATCCGGTTACGGACGACGCGAACAAACGGGAGCACTTCCTCCACCGCGTCGGCTTTCTCTGCCGGGCTGCGGAGGTTGCGATCCCGCGTTGCCTGATCGATCACGAATTGAATGTGAGGAACAGCCTCACCTCGCCGCTTGTGATACTCCTCCGCGCCGTTGGTTCTGATGAACTCGTCCGGGTCGGCGTTACTCGGCAGCACCAGCACCTTAACCTCAACCTCTTCTGCCAGAAGGGTTTCAACTGCCCGCTGAGCCGCCTTTACGCCCGCCTTATCCCCATCATAGTTGACTACAACTTTGCGCGCAAACCGCCCCAACAGTTTAGCCTGCTCCGGCGTCAATGCCGTCCCCAAACTCGCGACTACGTTCCGCACTCCGTATTGATAAGGAATTATCAGATCGAGGTAGCCTTCGACGAGAATCGCGAACCGCTTTTTTCTAATCTCGTCGCGCGTCTGGTGAAGGCCGTATAAGTGACGCCCCTTGACGTAGGCCGCCGTCTCTGGCGAGTTGAGGTACTTCGGGTCGCCGCCGCCGGGCAGAGAGCGCGCGCCGAACGCGACGGGGCGTCCCTGCGCGTCCAGCACCGGAAAGATGACGCGCCCGCGGAAGCGATCATAGAAACCGCCCGCATCTTTTTTGACGACGAGGCCGCTGCGTTCAATGTCGGCGGCAGTTGCCCCACGCTGCTTCAGGTGCGAACTCAACCCGTCCCAACTGTCCGGCGCGAAGCCGAGCCGGAACGCCCGGCGCGTCTCGTCGGAGATGCCCCGCCCCTCGACGTACTCCCGCGCCGCCCGCGCGTCGCTGTGACCGTCGCTCAACTGCTGCTCCCACCACTCGAGTGCCCATGCATTGAGTTGGACAACGTCATCGGCCTCGCGCCGCCGAGACTCGAATCGCTTGTCCTCTTCCATCGCGGGGAGCGGCACGCCCGCCTTCTCCGCGACGATCTTGATCGATTCCGGGAACGAGACGCGCTCCATCTCCATCACGAAGTTGAACACACTGCCGCCCCGCTGGCAGCCGAAACAATAGAAGATGTCCTTTGACGGGTTGACGGAGAACGATGGCGTCTTCTCCTGATGGAACGGGCAGCAGGCCATCCAGTTCGCGCCCTTCTTCTTCAAGCTGACGTAGTCGTTGATGACGCGCACGATGTCGGCCTGGCGACGCAGATCATCAATGAAACTTTGCGGGAAACGCACGGCTTTACTTCTGCTGATTCGTTAAGTGATTGAGGAAGTCCGCCGGGGCGAAAACGGGCAGCGTTGCGTTTTTATAATCCCCCAGATTGCGCGTGATAATCGCATCAAGCTGGCCGGCTGCCGCACAAGCATGCTGCACCGCGTCTTCGTAGTCAGAGAACGCGAGCCTTTGCGCGCTCTCGAGAACTGATCTGTCCAAAGTGCAAACGCTCAACGTCGTCAAGAGTTCTTCCACGGCGCGTCGCGCGCCCTCGCTTCCTTTGATCTTGCGGGTCACGTAGAACACGTTGACCAAAGTGATGCCGGAGACACAGCCGTCTATGCGGCCTCGCTCATGCAGCACGAAAAGGGCTGCGGCGGCCTCGACGAACGGTTCGCGATCCAGTACCAGATCGAGCACTACATCGGTGTCAAACAGCACGCGCATCAGGAGTATTTCTCCGTCAGGTAGCGCGTGTAATCCTCTTTGATTTCTTCATCCGAAGGCGGGGGCCCTTCAGGCTTGGCAATCCCGCGCAAGCGGCTGACCGCCGATTCTCTGCGCTCGCGCGGTCTCATCTCTTCTCGCACGCTACGCGAGATTGCTTCCAGCAACTCCATCCTCTGTTCGAGTGGAAGTTGTCTGATTTCTTCAATCAACTGTTCGCTACTCATACCTGTGTCCTCCGTCTCAATTTTACCTAATAGACAAAGCCGTGATTTACGTCTGTTCGCAGGCTTACTTAACTCTATACCTTTAGCCTCAATTGCTTCTTCCAAAGAGCGACATAATCACTGTTTCAATTCTACGACAGTCGCGCCCGCGCCGCCTTGATCTTGCGGGGCCGGGTCGAAGCGGGCGACGTGCGGGTGATGGCGAAGCAGTTCGGCGATCACGCGGCGTAGTGCTCCTGTCCCGTGGCCGTGGATGATGCGGATGTGTGTGACGCCTTGCAGGTAAGCTTCGTCCAAAAATTTATCAACGGCGTCGGCGGCTTCGTCGGTGGTCTGACCGATGACTTTTAACTCGGCCTGCGGTTCTTCGCTTGACTGGCGCAGGCGCACCTCGGTGCCGCGCTGGTTGGCCATCCGTTGCAGCTTCGCGCCGCGACTGTTGTCCTGTTTTTCCGGCGCGCGTTCGAGCAGTTCGAGGTTCGCGATTTTCTCGCGGAAACGGAGCGAGCCGACCATCACTTCAGCCTCGCCGTTGTTCAAACGCTCGACGATGCCGGTCGAGCCGAGCGAGCGTAAGTGGACGCGGTCGCCCGCTCGAATCTCGCGCGTCGGTGCAGTCGCCGCTTGATCGGTAGACGGGCGCGCCTCCGCTCTCTCGCCGTGATGGATGACGCGCACACCGCCGCCGCGTGGTTCCGCTCTCGATGTGGCGGACGCGGCTTTGACCTGCGCAGCTCGTTGCTGTGCTTCGCGGCGCAACTCCGCCGCGCGCCGTTCGGCCTCGCGTTCGACGCGCGCTCGCACGGCGCGGTCTTCGATCTGCGCGACCATCTCCTGCGAGCGGCGCTCGAAGTCCGTGATGGCGGCGCGCAACTCGCGGTCAAACTGCTGCTCACGCTCGCGCTCGCGTCGCGCGGCCTGCACGTCGAGCGAGGAATACTTTTCGGCGACCGCCGTTCGTTCCTCTTCGAGCGCGCGGCGCAGATTCTCCGCTGCTTCCGATTCGCGTTTGATGCGCTTCAAATAATCCGCCGCCGCGAGCGCCGATTCGCCGACGCGCTCGGTCGCGGCGCGGATGATCTCTTCGGGGATGCGGAAGCGGCGCGCAATCTCCAGACCCGACGACGCGCCGGCGACGCCGACCAGCAGGCGGTAGGTCGGCTGCAAAGTCTTCTCGTCAAACTCGACGCTCGCGTTAAGCACGCCTTCGTCATTTGCGGCATACATCTTAAGTCCGCTGTAGTGTGTCGTCGCGATGACATGCGCGCCGCATTGCCGGCGAAAGTGGTCGACCACCGCGACGCCGAGCGCCGAGCCTTCTTCGGGGTCGGTGCCGGTGCCGGCTTCGTCGAGCAGTACGAGCGCGGGTTGGTCGCACAGCTCGATCATGCTCCTGATGTTGGCAATGTGCGCGGTAAAGGTCGAGAGGTTCGCGGCCAGCGACTGCCGGTCGCCGATGTCGGCGAGCACCGATTTATAGAGTGGGAAACGCGCGGATTGCGCGGGCACGTGCAGGCCGGAGACGGCCATCAACGACAACAGCCCGGCAGTTTTCAGGACGACGGTTTTGCCGCCCGCGTTCGCGCCCGAAATAATCATCACCGCGCGCTCCGCGTCGAGCGTGAATGAGACGGGGACGACCGCACCATTCGTCGCGCGCAGATTCTCTTCGAGCAGAGGGTGACGCGCCTCGACGAGTTCGAGCGTGCCGCCCTCGTCAACTTCCGGGGCAACACATCTGAAAGCGACGGACAGTGCGGCCTTCGCGCCGATGAAGTCGAGTTCGGTGACGACCTCGGCGGCATGCGCGACGGCGGGCAACTCGCGCCGCAACTCTTCGGTCAGCGTCGCGAGGATGCGGGCCACCTCACGCTCCTCCGTCTCGCGCAGGGCTTGCAGTTCGTTGTTCGATTCAATCGTTTCCAGTGGTTCGACGAAGACGGTCGCGCCCGACGAAGAGAATCCGTGCGCGACGCCATGCACGCGCCCACGATGGTCGTTGCGCACCGGAATCACGAAGCGGTCGTGACGCACCGTCACGAGTTGATCCTGAATCGCTTCTTCCGAACGACGCATCAGATTTTCGAGCGAGCGCGTAATCGACGAGCGAAGGCGCACGATCTCCGCGCGGATACGCGCCAGTTCGGGGCTGGCGCGGTCGTCGAGTTCGCCGCTCGGTAAGATTTTTGAAGTGATGCGCGAGACCGCCGCGGTGAGCGTCCGCGGCAGGTTGGCGACCACTTCCCACAAAATCGTAGCAGCCTCGCGTTCGGCGTGAATCGCGTCACGCGCGCCGACTGATTGCTGGCACAGTCGCGCGACTTCGAGCAGCGCCGATGGTTCGAGCATCGCGCCTTCGATGCGCAGGCGTGCAAGCGCGTCGGACGGATCGGCGAGTTCGCTGAATGACCACGCCGCACCGCGCCGCCGCATCTCGACGCACTCCGTGATGGCTTGCAACGCGCGGCGCACAACGTCTAAATCAGAGATCGGCGCGAGTTCGTCGGCGCGCGCGCGGCCCATCGGGGTCTGTGCGCCGCGCCGCACCAACTCGCGTAGCCCACCGTATTCAAGTACACCAAAAGCTTGATCGTTCATTATTGCTCAATAGTAGAGCGTAAATCGTCAATCGTAAATCGCGGGTGAGTGAAGTTGAGGAGGGCGAGTGTGGGGTCAGTGAGGATTTAACGAGAGAGGCACAGAGGTTACACAGAGGGCACAGAGAAGAAATTCTGACCTTTGTGAGGCGTGCCTGACTTTTGCGACTTCCGTGCCGTCGTGGTGGTCTTGATGTAGACGGCGGTGAACGGCGGGTGCGTGGCGCGCGTGGTAAACTGTCGAATCCAATCTGAGACATCACCCGTTTGCGTATTTCTTTAAGTGTCCCCACTGTTTCCATCATGACGAGGCTTGATATGTTGAAAAAGAAATGGTGCGTCGCGGCCTGCGCCGTGCTTGCGCTGGCGTCTTTTGTGTGTGGCGGGGCGCGTGTTGTCGGGCAGACGCTGTCCCCGCCTTTAACGAAAGGTTTGATGATGACGGTTCCTCAAATCGGGCGCGTGCGAGCGCCGGAACTCAGTGGCGGGCGCGGCTGGCTCAACACGGAACAGCCTCTGTCGCTCGCTGCGCTACGCGGCAAAGTCGTGCTCCTCGACTTCTGGACGTACGGCTGCATCAACTGCATCCACATCATCCCCGACCTGAAGCGGCTCGAAGCAAAGTACCCTCATCAACTCGTCGTGATCGGCGTCCACTCCGCCAAGTTCGACAACGAGAAGGACACGGACAACATCCGGCGCATCGTTCTGCGCTATGAGATTGAGCACCCGGTGGTCAACGACGCCGACTTCAAAATCTGGCAGGCCTACGCGGTCAACGCCTGGCCGACGCAGTACCTGATCGACCCGGCGGGCTACGTCATCGGCAAGGTCGCGGGCGAAGGTAATTACGAAGCGCTCGACCGCGTCATCGGTCTGACCATCGAAGAGTTTCGCAAGCGCGGCGAGTTGAAGGAAGAGCCGCTGAAGTTGTCGCTCGAACGCGCGAAGGTCGGCGATTTGCCGCTCGCCTTTCCGGGCAAGGTGCTCGCCGACGCGCGCGGTGGCCGGCTGTTCATCGCCGACTCAAACCACAACCGAGTCGTGGTGACGAAGCTCGACGGCACTCTGATTGAAACCATCGGCGGCGGCGCGGCGGGCGCAACCGACGGCGCGTATGACAAGGCCAGCTTCAACCGACCGCAGGGAATAGCGCTCGACGGCGATTCGCTTTACGTCGCCGACACCGAGAATCATTTGCTGCGCCGTATCGACCTGAAGGCGCGCACCGTGCAGACCGTCGCCGGGACGGGGCAACAGGGGCACAGCTTCGGCGACTACGCGGGCGGCGCGGCGCAGCAGACCGCGCTCAACTCGCCGTGGGACTTGGCGCTCGTTGGCCGCACGCTCTACATCGCGATGGCCGGGCCGCACCAAATCTGGCTGTACGACCTCGACGCGAAACAGAC
>JACDEG010000744.1 GCA_013816505.1 Pyrinomonadaceae bacterium
CACCTGTCACTGTTGAGTTACTTGTCACCTATATGTGAATCAGGAGTTGAAATCAGCTACGAAGAATCAATAATTTACAGGCGTCAAGAATGCAATGTCTCGATGGACGTTTTCGTAAGTCCTTTGTTTTCAATACCGGAAATTTTCAACTCCTGATTCGCATTTAAGGATAAGATAACTGATGTTACGCAGCGAAAGTTGGTGGTTTTCGCTTGACAGCCTAATATGCGGCTTTGACAGCCATTTTCAATGATCAACCGCAGCCGGTAAATATCACTTTTCTTGAGTTTAGGGGCGCAGCAGAGGACTGATAGCCGCATTTTCCTGAGCAATTGAGCGTGTCAAGTCAAAACTCAGATTTCCCACTGCGTAACATCAGTAAGATAAGAAGAAAACGAACGGGAGTAACCTTCCCCCGCCCCTGTCAGCCTATGCGTTCTGTCACGCGCGCGTAAGCCAGACGCCGCGCCGCTTGCCCGACTTCGAGATGTATGCGACGAAGAGTTTTCCTCCAACCGTCGCGGCTGAAGGAAGCTCGCTGCTCATTGCAACAATGTCCTCCGTGATGTGACCTTCTGCGTCACCCTTCGCCGTCATCAGGTGGGACGAACCGCCTCCGCCCATGCCCCAGACTGAGGTCAAGGTATTGCCTTCACCGCTGAGCAGTAGCGGCGTGCCGGAAGCTTGACCGCTTGAGAGAAGCTTGCGCGGCGCGAAGGTGCGTCCGCCGTCACGCGACTCCGACCAGTACAGTCCGGTCTCACCTTCGCTCCCTCCCGAACACCACAGTACGCGCAAATCGCCGTCAGTTCCGACCGCAAGTGCCGGACCTGACACGGGGCACCCGGCGATCTGTAGGGGTTCACAAATCTTAACCGGCTTCCGACCCCGATTAAGATGGTAGTGTTCTATGAAAGGGGCATGTCAAGAGAAAACTTCGCCCGTGCCGCCTGCCTCCGTACTTTTCTTCGACAGCCAGCCCCAACTTACCAGTTGGGAGAGTAGACCTGTACGAGCGGCTGACTCCGATGCTGCTCCTTCCGACTACAGTACCGCTGACCGTCTGTTCCTACTCAAGCACGCGCGGGTTGAGCTGAGATGTCAACCAGTGTTCTATCTGAGACTTCGGCCTCCAGCGGCCTTCGCCTACGGCTTTCTTTGGTCATCCGAGGTGGCATAGCGTTGCAACAGGAACTCGCCTGACGAGTGGCTCGTCAGCGGCTCACACTACCCGCAGATACTCAACCTCGAACCTCTGCGGAACAGACTCTTCTGCTCACGGCATCCGATGACTCGGACATCGCATCCCACCGCGGTAGTCTGCTCACGCCATGTGCTTGATTAGTTTATCGGCGTCGAACGCCTCACCACTCTTCCACACCGCTAACGTGATCGCCGCTATCCTGCGCGCAATGGTCACGCGCGCCAACTCAGGCCGCAACCCTCTCTCCACCAACTCCGCGTACCACGATTTGAATGGCTCACACCTCGAAGCCGTCAGTGCCGCGCCCTTGAAGACGTACTTCAAAGTCCGGTTATGATTCTGCGTTAAGCCGCGCGTCGTCGCTGCCTTTCTCGTGCGGCGCACGTCTGCACCGACAATCCGGTGATCGGCGCTCGATTTTGTTGTCACGGCCAGCCCACAGTAGGACCAGAACTGTCGCTTACTGCGAAAGCGGTGTGGAGTGACCACGCTTGCGATCAACTGCGCGATGCGAATGATGCCGAGCGTCGGCACCTTCCGCAGCACCTTGCTCGCCGGGTGACGACGACATTCGACGACCAGCGCTTGCCGCGCCTCGCGGCGTAAGCCAGTCAAGTGATCGAGTTCCGAGAAGAGCCGTGCAGCGCGATCCCGCGCTCCCGCCTCCGGCAGCTTTGCCAACCAGACTTCGCGCTGCCGCGGCTTATATACGTCAGCCCCGGCGCACGAGATAGCGCGACTTCGGTAGAGGGCTTTGATCCGGTTCATGACGCGCGTCGCATCCTCGACCAGATACTCATAACTACGAACCAACTCTTTGAGATCGCGTGTTCCGTGCTCACCGTGATAGACCGACGAGAGCAGCCCAGCCCGCAGAAGTTGTGCTATAGACTTCAAGAAAAAGGATCTTTGAAAATCTGAAAAAACAGCGGCGGCGGTTGACGAGCGGTCAGCATCTGGAAAAACTCTTTCTGTCTTGCAGGTGTCTAAGTCCACAACCAAAAGGAGTCTCCAGATGCTGAGCTTTCGTCTTACCATAACCGCTTCCCAGCGCCAAGCGCTCGACCGCAAACTCGCTGCCGCGCAACGCCTCGGTGATCTGCGCCTCGCCAAATTCATTCTCACGATCTGCGCCGTCGCCCACTATCAGGAAACAGCGCAAGCGGCACTCGTGCTGCAACTGTCGGTCGCACAGGTCGAAGCTTATGTCCACAAGTTTCTCTGCTACGGCG
>JACDEG010000294.1 GCA_013816505.1 Pyrinomonadaceae bacterium
CATTGTTATCGCACAGGCAGCAGTTGGTTTGAGGCGAAGACTTCGATCATTCGAGAGGCGGTGCGCGCAGATCTCGTTAAACCGCTCTACACGCTCAACTCAACTGCGTAATCCCTAAGACAAGATATACCGATCATGACAGCCAATTGCGCATGAAATTGCACTAAAAACAATGCTCTTGTACGATGTTTGTTAATGCCGATAGTGCCAATGCATGTACTAACCGCAATGTAGTAAAGCGGATGCCAAGAGTGGTTTGTAAAGATTCAACAAAATAATGAAAACTCAAGTTCCTTTCTTTCGTGCTGACCTTAGTGGGCAAGAGGTCGAAGAGGTTGTCGCCACGTTGCGTTCGGGGTGGCTGACGAGTGGTCCAAAAGTTCGCCGTTTCGAGCAGGAGTTCGCCGCTGCGGTAGGCGCACCATATGCTGTCGCTGTTAACTCGTGTACCGCGGCGCTTCATCTTGCAGTAGAAGCATTAGGGTTAAAGCCGGGTCAGGCGGTGCTGGTGCCGACGATGACATTTGCCGCGACTGCCGAGGTAGTTCGTTATATGGGAGCGATCCCTATCTTAGTGGATTGTGAGCCGCTCAACATCAACATGGATTTCGATGATGCAGCGCGAAAACTGGTTCAACTGAAATCCGGACAACTGCCTAGTGCCTTGCCAAATGACTTACAGGTGGCCGGAATAATGCCCGTTCACGTAGGCGGAATGATGATGAACATTGACGCGGTACAAAGTTTCTCTAATGCTCATAGGTTATGGGCAATAGAGGATGCTGCCCATGCTTTCCCCGCCGCGTGGAGGCGGGTACCGGAAGAGCCGTGGCAGCGGTGCGGCGAAGAAACGACAACGGTAAGTTGCTTCTCCTTTTATGCTAACAAGACCATTACCACCGGCGAAGGTGGCATGGCCGTCACTCATGATGCTGACCTGGCCGAGAGGATGCGGTTGATGTCGCTGCATGGGCTTTCTCGTGACGCATGGGAGAGGTACTCGGGCGGAGGAAGTTGGGACTACAGGATCATCGCGCCCGGCTATAAGTATAACCTTACGGATATTGCCGCGGGCATCGGCATTCATCAACTGGCCCGGGCGGAGGAGATGCGACTGGAGCGCGAGGATATCGCCCACCGATACTTGGTAGCCTTGGGAGATGTGGAAGAGGTTGAACTGCCAGCCGAAGATGTGAACCGTATCCATGCCTGGCATCTTTTCCCGATCAGACTGCGACTGGAAAGACTTCTGATTAATCGCAACGAATTTATCGAGAAGCTGAAGGAAGCAGGGGTCGGATGTTCCGTGCATTGGCGGCCGTTACATTTGCATCCATATTACCAGGAAACGTTTGGCTGGCGTCCCGAAGATTTACCGGTGGCGACAGCTTTGTGGGAGCGTCTGATCAGCCTACCGCTCTTTCCCGGAATGCGTGATGATGAATTGGAACACGTGACGCGCACGGTGAGAAGCCTGTGCGCTCAGTATGCAAAGTGAAGCTTGCCAGATATTACTCCTACGAATATAACTTCATATATGCTGAGCGGTAATGAGATTGACTGAGATTACTGAATCTGTGAGCAAAAGAGGGAGCGCGTCCGCCGGCATGGTAAAAGAAGGACTGCCGCGCGGAGTCGAGATTACCCTCGCACTGTTGGGTCTTGCTGTCACCACTCCGCTTTGGATCGTAGCTGCCATCTCAGTGGCCGCGAGTTCACCCGGTCCTATTCTATTTCGGCAGGAACGGCTCGGACGTTATGGTATCCCTTTTACCTTATACAAGTTTCGCACGATGCACGTCGCACAAGAAGGAATGCAGGTTACTGCGAGAGATGATACTCGCGTTACTTCAGTCGGTAGGGTACTGCGGCTGATGAAGCTCGACGAGTGGCCGGAGTTGTGGAACGTTGCCAAGGGAGACATGTCACTGGTGGGGCCGAGGCCAGAGGTTCCACGTTACGTGAAGCTCGACGATCCGCTGTGGCAACAGGTATTTCATGTGCGACCCGGCATCACTGATCCGGTCGCTGTGCACCTACGCAACGAGGAGGAGCTAATGTCTCGCGTGGAAGGCGACCGGGAGAGATTTTACGTGGAGACGCTTTTGCGCTATAAGCTGCTGGGCAACCTCGCGTACCTTCAGAGACGGACCTGGCGCAGTGACATCGCGGTGCTGGTTAAAACAATTACTGCTGTCGCTTTTCCCGGCACTGCTCCGGCCCCCTCGGTGCAAGAGATCGCAGATTTTATGAAGGAGAGATAGGACGCGAGAGCACGCGTCCAATTTGTACCGATGGAACTGAACGGGTTGACAACGGGCACGGCTACTGCAAAAGACGAGGCTGCTCTCCTGGCGCTGATCAACCTTGTGCAGCCTCACGTGCCTTGGACGCAGGCACATCTGTCTTGGCAGTTCTTCAATTTGCCGGCTGGTTCGGCGAAGCTGTACGTGATCCGCGACAAAGAGGCGATAGTCTCTCTCTACGCGGCTATACCTCAATTTTTCGGGGTCGATGGGCACTCGCTTGAGGCGCGCATGGTTCAGGATGTCATGACGCATCCAGACTTCCGTGGGCGGGGCTTTCTGCATCATCTGGCGGGTCTATGCTTACAGGATATTAATCAGTCTGGCATCATCGGCTACACATTTCCGAACGAACGCTCGGAGAAAAGCTTTCGCCGCGGGGGTTGGTCGGAACTGTGCGAGGTGCCGCATCGTAGCTGTGATTTAAGCGGACACAGCTATTCAGAGGGCATTCTACGAATCGAGATGCTGGACGAGTCGTTCGGTGAGTGGGCTACTGAAGTCTGGAATGTTGCCGGGTTGAGTGTCGGCGTCCGGCGAGATGCGCGATTTCTGAACTGGCGCTACAGCAAGCCGGATAACGAGTATCACAAATTCCGAATCGAGGGCGACCGAGGGCTACTCGTTCTCAAAATCTATTCGGATGGTGCCTCTCGCACGCTGCACATTCTCGAACTGCTGCTGAGGACACAGGATCGCGACCTGCTTCCCAATGTCTTAAGCTTCTGCTTTGACTTCGCCGCGAGGCACAGCGCGCAGACCGTAACGGCCTGGCTGACATCCGGTCATCCATACGCTCCGCAGTTTGACGATGCCGGCCTCTCTATCAATCCCACGCGAAAGCGCTTTATGTTCGTCCACTCCCCGGCTGCGTACACGAGTCGGATTGAAGATTCAACCGCGTGGCATTTGACGCAGGGTGAAAGCGACGTCTTTTGATTGAAGGAGCACTTCCAGGTATGAACGCTTTGGTTCTAGTTGCGCACGCCGACGATGAAACCTTAGGTGCAGGGGGAACGATTAGAAAGCTTGTGACGCGCCGTTGGGATGTGGCGGTCGTGATACTCTCGGACGGTATCGTGCGGGCCAGGGGCGCCGAGCAGGACAATCGTCCGGATGCCATTGCCGCTTGTAAGCACTTAGGGATCGCTGAGCCGCGCTTCTTAGGCTTTCCGGATCAGAAATTCGACGCGGTTGCGATGGCGGATCTCGCCGGACGAGTGGCAGACCTAAACATCCAGCCCGATCTCATTATCACTCATGTGGACACCGACCTTAATATGGACCATCGCTTAACCTGCGAGGTGGCGAAGATCATCGGCCGACCCCGGTCAAAGCCAGTCGCGATTTTGGGTTGTGAAATACCTAATACGTCGTTCTGGAACGGATGCCCCTTCCCGGCTAATTACTATGTGGACATTGCTCAGGAAATCGAAACCAAAATCGAGGCCTTCAGCCAGTACCGCAACGAGTGCCAAGCATATCCCCACCCATGGTCGAAGGAGGGATTAAGCCTCTTAGCGAAATATCACGGCATGCAATCGGGGCTTCCTATGGCGGAGGCCTTCCACGTTATTCGTGGGTACGAAGGTCGAATGCCTGGCTAGAAGCTATCCCGAAACCTACTTTTAAGCCCTTGTTTTACGGGCATTTAGAGGTTTAGGGATGAGTTCTAGACAACGCCCTCGATCAGTGATTCCCTCCGGAAAAAACCATCGCTAACAGAAAAAGAGATTTCAACTCATTCAGCATATTATTGATATGGCTGGGCTAAAAGGTAAAGAACGCACGGAAGTGGCGAGAAACTTAAGATTATAAATTTCCACCGAAGCGAGGCTATCTTTTTTACCATATCTGCAACGTGCGTTCGGCGGCTGCTTCTGAGGTCGCCGGAGATTTGACGAGTGAGATTCAGCCCGAGACGCATACAATCTATTTTCGTTGCAGGTGAGCGTTGAAAATTGGTACTCCAAAGGCCAAGCACGTCTTGAAATAACACCAGAGGCGGGGCATTACATGGCTGAAACGCTGGCGCATTTTAACTGACACCAAATGTCAAATGCGCCTCATGACAACCTAATTCTAATGGGTTTACGGTGCGCGTCATGTTCTTTCGTGTTGGTTTAGACCCACCCCTGCCGTGCTCCGTCAACTTTAATGGACAATCATTAGGGATCGATGTAATGCAAATCTCGCGCGCTGTAACGTTCCTTTACCGCATATTCTGGTGATGACGAATGAGGATTATGGTGAGTGTGAAGAGGCTCCCACCGTGCAGATGTTGGACGCAAGGTTTCTAGTCCGGAGCGTTCACGTTCGTCAAGGCATTCTCTTTCTTTCGCATCGATTCTCACTTCACGTTCGATTTTGTGGGTACCCGACAGCAGGCGGTTGAGTAGCGCGTCGGCGACGGTCGGAATCTTTCAGATACTCGTGGAGAGCGTGCCTTGAGTTCCGCGTGGACTTCGGTCCAGCGTTTGTGGGTGGGAGGTCAGGTGTGCAAAGGGTGATGTTGGAAGCGTGAACACCGATTATGGCGCGAACCAAAACTGTTCACGATCAACTGGAATTAGCGTTCACGAAAAGCAATGACGGTGTTCACGGTAAATCCGAAATCTAATATTCACGGAGCGCAGAATACGCATTTACAGGGGAGTGATGGGACAAATCAAGATGCTTCGGTTGAGTTGATATGAAGTCTACACATCGAAAAGTCAAAACTAAATTGCGGTTGCGTGGGAACCGGCTGCTGGTCAGACAGCTACAATTTGCCCTGGATTTGACGATTCTGGTAGGGGCGTTTGTGTTGGCATACCTGTTACGGTTCGATTTTGCAATTCCCAGGCAAGAGATTTTTCGTGGGTTGATTCAGCTTCCTTTTGTAGTGTTAATTCAGTTCGCGATGTTGTTTATAACCGGAGTGTACACTTTCATCTGGCGGTATGTTGGGATGGCGGAGATGAAAGCATTCCTTGGTGCGGCACTGTGGTCAGCCCTTCCATTAATCGCGCTGCGGGTGTGGCTGCCTGAAGAGTTCCAGCAGTGGCGGACACCGCTTTCAGTAATCCTGATAGACACATTTCTGGCGTTTGGGGGAGTGTTGGGCGTCCGCTTGATGCGGCGCTCGCTCTACGAGCAGGATCAAAAGCAGCACAAGGTGACACCCTTTTCCTCGAATAATGGGCACAAGAGGCCAGTATTGCTGATTGGTGCGGGACGCGCCGGGATGTTGGCCGCCAAAGAAATCCAGAATCGTGGCGATTCGGA
Source organism: Pyrinomonadaceae bacterium (assembly GCA_013816505.1). Classification (GTDB taxonomy): domain Bacteria; phylum Acidobacteriota; class Blastocatellia; order Pyrinomonadales; family Pyrinomonadaceae; genus JACDEG01. Next base: position 5,574 of record JACDEG010000294.1, read on the forward strand.
TATGAGGATTGTCGGATTTGTCGATGACGACCCTAATAAGCAAAGGGCAGTGATCCACGGAATCAAAGTGCTCGGCGTCACGCAGGACCTGCCGCGTCTTGTGCGTGAGTTGGGAATTAATCATGTCGTCATCTCCATCGCACAGGCTTCGCGGCAGGATTTTCGGCGGATTTTGGACACCTGCGAACAAATCCCGGTGAAGGTGCAGATCATCCCTGCGTTTTACGAAATCCTCCAGGGAAGATTAAATATCAGCCGGATTCGCGACGTAGAAATTGAAGATTTGCTGGGGCGCGAGCCGGTGCACCTTGATGAAGAAGGCGTGAGGCGATTTGTCACCGGCAAGACAGTGATGATAACGGGAGCGGGCGGTTCTATCGGATCAGAGCTAGGACGGCAGTTAGCGCAGTTTGAGCCGTCCTGTCTACTTTTAGTTGATCGAAGCGAGTTTGGCTTATTCAATATCGACCGCGGGTTGCGCGAGACTTGGCCAAAGCTATCGCTGATGACGCTGGTCGCGGACGTGGGTGATCGGGAGAGGATGCGCTCTATTTTCTCTACCTACCGTCCCCAAGTGGTGATTCACGCTGCCGCGCACAAGCATGTGCCCATGATGGAGTTCAACTCGGGCGAAGCGGTGAAGAACAACGTGCTCGCCACACGCGCACTTGGAGATTTAGCGGGAGAATCTGGCGTTGATGTCTTCGTCCTGATCTCGACTGACAAAGCTGTGCGACCTACATCCATCATGGGCGCTACCAAGCGCGTCGCCGAATTAATAGTGCAGGATTTGAACAGGCGCTTTGCGACTCGCTACGTGGCGGTTCGTTTCGGTAACGTGATTGGATCAGCGGGATCAGTAATCCCTGTCTTTCGCGAACAAATCCTTAAGGGTGGTCCCGTCACCGTTACTCACAAGGATATGATGCGATATTTCATGACTATCCCAGAGGCGGCTCAACTGGTGCTTCAGGCCGGCGCGATAGGGCAGGGGGGGGAGATTTTTATCTTGAACATGGGCGAACCAGTGCGCATTTTAGATTTAGCTGAGGATACAATTACTCTATCCGGGCTGAAGCCGTACGAGGACATTGATATTGTATTCACTGGGCTACGACCCGGCGAGAAATTGTTCGAGGAACTAGAAACGGACGAGGATCACGTAGTCAAAACGCGTCACCCAAAGATTTTCATCGGTAAAATTGCCGCCTATCCGAAGGGAAAAGTTCACGAGGCACTGGAACGATTGATGCTCTTTGCCAAGGATGGAGAGAAAAGAGAATTGTGCAGATACCTCAATGGCTTGTTGCCAGAGGCGCGACTTGATGAGGGCACTGGCGAGGCGGCCATCATCCCAGCCGAGGTGAACGAAGAGCGCCCTCTCGAGGAAGCATTGCCGTAGGCGTCACTTGCGGGTATTGATCTATCACCTCATACCAATTCGAAGCAGAAAAAATTGTGGCAGTTAAAGCGCAAACCGTATGTCTCTGTGTGACTAAATTTGCAAAGCAGAAGCGATTTAAGACTGATTCGGGGTTTAGATAACAGCGCTTTATATTTGGTACAATGATGCAAATGATAGACAAGGGTGATTTGCAGAATCAGCAATTTAGATTGTCACGCGCAACTCAAGTGCCATTTGAAAAGCAACTGCGCGGAGGCTTGACGGTTCACACTCAACCACAAATTGTTCCTCGGCGTTCAAAGTGGAATCCGGTTTATCTCTCCTTTGCTCAGGAACGTTTATGGTTTCTTAATCAACTTAATCCAGACGATTTCATTTATAACAATGCCACAGCGACACGTCTCACAGGTGCGCTCAGTGTCGTGGCTCTCGAACAGAGCATCAACGAAATCATTCGCCGACATGAAGTTTTACGAACCGCCTTTACCGCAGTAGATGGTCAACCGGCGCAGGTGATTACCCCCAACCTTTATGTCACGCTCCCGGTCATAAACTTAAGTGAGTTGCCGCCGGCTGGGCGCGAGGCTGAGGCGCTGAAGCTTTGCAGCCGAGAGGCTCAGCGCGCATTTGACCTTGCTCGAGGCCCACTGGTGCGAGTGGTGTTGCTGCGGCTGCATGAAGAAGAGCACGTGCTGCTGCTGAACATGCACCACATGGTCGGCGACAGGTGGTCCATCAGCGTGTTCACGCAGGAACTAACAGCGCTGTATGAAGCCTTTTCGACGGGCGAGACTTCACCGC
>JACDEG010000295.1 GCA_013816505.1 Pyrinomonadaceae bacterium
GTGACGGGTGACAAGTGACAGGTGACAAGAAAGAGTTAAGGCACGTCGGTGTTTCAGAGCGGGGCCGGTAACTTTTCGCTCAGGCTGCTGGCTCAACGAATGATCGCATGCGGCACAGAATCTCAGCTGTCCTGTCACCTGTCACGATTTACCTGTCACTTCTATGAAGGAACAAAACTCTGACGACCATACCATCCTTTCCGCCTGCGGTGATGGTGTGATTGCCCGTAACTGCCGGAATGGATCGAAGCGAAAAACTTACTCATCCATTAAAGGTCTTTGGACACTGGCCTCTCTAATCCTGCTCGTCGCCACGATTTGTTTCCCCTCATCTCTAGCCCCCGCACAGGTTCAAAAAAAGATTCCTCAGGCCCCGGCGCCGACCAGTAAAGAGGCGCAAAGCGTTGACGAAGACGAAGTCATCCGCGTCGCGACATCCGAGGTGCTGTTGCCGGTGACGGTGCGCGACCCCGGCGGGGCGCTCGTCCCGGCGCTGACGCGCAAGGACTTCCGCGTTTGGGAGGACGGGCGCGAGCAGCCGCTGTCGGACCTGGCGCTACGGCAGGTGCCCGTTGACGTGGCGCTGATGGTCGATTCGTCGTCGTCTGCGGCGGCGAGCTTGGATGACTTCCGGCGGGCGGTCGAGGAGTTCGCGGTAAGACTGGCGCCGGACGACCGCCTCAGCCTGTTAAAGTTCGATGACCGTGTGGAGGTCTTACAGGACTGGACGCGGAGCCGTGTGCAGTTACGCCGTGCGTTGGGGCGGGTCACGCCCGGTGTCTTCACGCGGTTCAACGACGCGCTTTACTTGGCAGCACGCGAGCAGTTTGCGAAAGGGCGGCAACGGCGGCGGGCGGTCGTGGTGCTGACCGACGGCATCGACAGCGGGCGCGGGTATGCGTCGGTCGAGTCGGCGCTACGGGCGCTCCTGGAGGCACAGGCCGCCGTCTATGTCATCAGCAACACCGAGATCGAACGCGCCCGTAAGCGATCTGAACTGGACACATTGCTCTCCGGTGGCGACTCGGCAGTGCGATTTAACCAACTCCGCATTGGTGATTTGCGCGAAGGGTTGCGCGTGCTTGACCTGAGCGAAAGAAATCTGGAGCAAGTGACGCGAGCGACGGGCGGGCGGCTATACAAACCAAAAGATTTTGGTGCGCTCGATTCAGTCTACACGGAGGTGGCTGAAGAGTTGCGCAGCCAATACGCACTGTACTATACGCCGCTCAACACGACGCGCGACGGGCAGTTCCGGCGTGTGCGTGTGGAGACCGCAGACCCGGCGTTACGAGTCACGGCGCGCGTCGGTTATTATGCCCCTTGAAGTTAAAGCGTCCACACCATCATCCCTTTCTCACAAACTAAAAAAGTCGGCCCATGTCTAGCCAGCGTGCAGGCGTGATCTGGACTCCACATAACTGACTTCCCAATTGACGCATGACAAGTAGGTCATCGATGCGCTGGCTACGCCGATGACCCTCGCAACATCTGACAGGTCTTCGCCTCCTCTTTGATGATCGCCCACGTGTCGTCGGACGAAGCATCGTCAACTAAAACAAATTCGTATAAAACATTAACTGTCGCCAATGTATCGCGGACTGCCGCCAGCACCGTGCGTGGATGACTTCCCTCGCGGTAGAGGGGCATGACTACTGAAAGAAACTCTTTCTCGCTGCGGCGCGCGTCATTCATGAGGCACCGTCCCGTACAGAGCGACCGTGGTAGCGGGCACCCAAATGTTTACGCCGCCCAGTGCCGCGGGAAGCTGAAGGCGCATCTTTGAAGCAATCAGCGCCAAAGGGAAGGCGTGTGGATATGGCAGCAACTGCACATCAATCAATCCCCCATGTCGCATCAGTGCCGAAAGCGTTGTGGCATCAAAATAAAGAACATGTTCTGGAATCTTAAACGAAGGCCAGCGATGTCTCATCAATTTTCTTAAATATCCGCCCATGTCAGGAGCCGCCAGCACTACCTTACCGCGCGGATTGGTATGACGGGCCAGACGTTTGAGAAATTCGAGCGGTTCATAGATGTGCTCAATGACATGTGTGGCGATCACGCAATCGAATGTCAGATCAGCGGGGAGTTGTTCCACGCCCCCTTCGTAAACTTTATCGGCCCTGGCGGACGCAAGCTGCACCCCCTGATTTGAGAACTCGGTGCCGACGCGGAAGCTGAAAAATTCTTTGGCTTCTTCCAAAAGATAGCCGTAGCCACATCCGACTTCGAGCAACGCGCCGCCAGTCAGATTGCGCATTTGCAAGTTGCACATCAGGCGCTTGAAAGTAGCGCGTAGCGCTCGCTCTTGCATCGCATAGCTTGTGTCCGAGTAGCCAGATTTGCCTCCCTCAAAGTAATCATCGTCAGCATAGGCGCGACGCATAGCGGCCTCCGTTAGGCGTGGGTATAGGTAATGCACCCTGCACTCTCGGCAACGCACTATTTTGTGGGCACCGAATTCTGCATAGCTAACTTCTCGCTGTTCGCTTCGACACAAGGGACAAGCCGGGTATTCAAGGTCAGCGCAGACAGTCATAGCGAAGATGGCCTCATCGCCGCGGCCGGAGCATCAACAGAATGAGCCGTGATGCTGTGAAACGGACGCGCCCCAGTGGCTTCCTAACTTACCAGTTTACTTGGAGCGATAATTGTAACGCACAGGCGTGAAAAGGAAGGAACATCTTTTTAATTTTATGTTACAACGCTTCGGACAGACTTATGCCTTGTGAAGCAGGACACGACTCGATAGCTGAGATTGCCGAACAGCTCAGTGTCAGCATCAGCTTCGTCAAGAAGATGGTGCGGCAGTGACGAGCGACCGGCGATGTCTCACCTTTATCACATGGCGGCGGCAAGCCGCCGAGCTTCTCAGCCGGGCTGCGACAGAAGTTGCGCGGCAAAGTGCGCGCGACGAAATTGCGCGAAGTATAATGAATGGCACGTTTTCATTTCATCAGGCTTGGTTGCTACCCGCAGCGGCATGCACGGCATCACGAAAAGCTTTCTCGTGAGCGACCCGGACGGTCACGCAATGCAGTTGATTGAAAGGCAAATGCAGTTGCCGTATCTTTGCGGCAGAGCCGCCGGAGCGTGAACTCAAATTGAATAGCGAAGGAAATGATAGACACGATGATCACCACACGTCCGCTCTTCATCCCTGTGATTCTCGGCACCGCCCGTCAAGGACGAGAGAGCGAGCAGGTTGCACGTTTCGTCTTTGATGAAGTCGTAAAGCGTGAAGGCGTCGAGACAGAGCTGATCGACATCCGCAACGTCGAGCTCCCGACAACCGACGCGGGCGAGGCGATTAAAGACGCGCGCTTCTCCGCGACAGTTGAGCGCGCCGATGCGCTCATCATCGTCACACCCGAATACAACCACGGCTATCCCGGCTTGCTCAAGCACGTGCTCGACACGAACCTTAAAGAGTACATCCACAAAGCTGTCGGCGTGTGCGGCGTCTCAGCGGGCGGCTTCGGCGGCACGCGCGTAATTCAAAACCTTCTGCCGGTGTTGCGCGAGATGGGACTGGTGACGATCTTCTGGGACGGCAACTTCTCGAACGCCGGCACGCTGTTCGACGAGAGCGGAAACCTGTTGGACAACTCACACGTGCAGCGCATGGACAAGTTTTTGAAGGAACTGATTTGGATGGCGAAGACACTTCGCTACGGGCGCGAGAACATCAATTTGGAAGGATGAAGGATGAAGGATGAAGGATGAAGTTTAAACAGCTTGCCTCTTATTCATCCTTCATCCTTCATCCTTTCGGGAGGTATGTATGCCGAACAATAAAATGATCTGTCAGTCATGTGGCGAGAAGATGAGCCAAAACACAAACGAATCAAGTCACAGCGCGCCAAATTAAAAACCTGAAGCGACGGGCGGGAAAGCCGGCGGGGTTGAAGCGTCGCGCAACCTCACGGAGTGAAGCGAGACGATGTTACAGATGCGACTCGTGCAGGCCAACGCGCCGCAGCACCCGCGCCGCTCGTTCGGTTATCCCGGCATACTTTCATTGACGAAGGAAGAGGAAGAGCCATGACTGCTGAAGAGAAAAGATTACAGGAAGCCCGCGAACGCACGGCGCACTGGAAGCGTTGGGGACCGTACTTGAGCGAGCGCGCGTGGGGCACGGTGCGCGAAGATTACAGCCCACATGGTACAGCTTGGGAATACCTGCCGCATGACCATGCGCGGTCGCGTGCGTACCGTTGGAACGAAGACGGGTTAGGCGGAATCTCTGACCGTCACGGCTTGGTGTGCTTCGCGCTCGCGCTGTGGAACGGGCATGACCCGATTTTGAAGGAGCGTCTCTTCGGACTGACGGGGAGCGAAGGCAATCACGGCGAGGATGTCAAAGAGTATTACTTCTATCTCGACTCGACGCCGACGCATTCTTACATGAAGTTTCTCTACAAGTATCCGCACAGTGCATTCCCGTATGCGCAGCTTGTCGAAGAGAATCGCCGCCGCTCGAAAGGCGAAGCCGAGTTTGAACTGCTCGATACCGGCGTGTTTGACGATGATCGTTACTTCGATGTGTTCGTTGAATATGCGAAGGCTGACGCGGAAGACATCCTCATTCGCATCAGCGCCGTGAATCGAGGTGGCGAGGCGGCACCGTTACATTTTTTGCCGACTCTGTGGTGTCGCAACACATGGTCCTGGAACGGCGAGACGGCGCGACCGAGTGTACGGCGAGCGGAAACGGCAGCGGGAAACGTCATCGAATTAAACCATCAACAGTACGGCAGACGCTGGCTTCATTGCGAAGGCACGCCGGAGTTGCTCTTTACTGAAAACGACACCAACGATAGGCGGCTCTACGCAAGCGATAACTCTTCCAGTTACGTCAAAGACGGCATCAACGAGGCGGTCGTCAATGGCACGCCAGGAACGGTCAATCCAGAACAGCAAGGCACGAAGGTTGCCGCACACTATGTTTTGAATGTCGGCGCGGGTGAGACGGCGTCCGTAAGGTTGCGGTTGACGGCTGAGGAGATGGGACCTGTCTCGAAAGGCTTCTTAACTGACGACTTCGAGCGCATCTTCAGTGAGCGCCAACGTGAAGCTGATGAGTTCTACGCTGGCGTCATCCCGAAAGAACTGTCGCCGGATGCGAAGAACGTGATGCGGCAATCTTTCGCCGGACTCATGTGGTCGAAGCAGTTTTATCACTACGTCGTCAAAGATTGGATTGCGGGCGACCCGCAGCAACCTAACCCGCCGCGAGAGCGCAAGCGCGGGCGCAATCACGAATGGGGCCATCTGTTCAATGCGGATGTCATCTCGATGCCGGACAAGTGGGAGTACCCGTGGTATGCAGCGTGGGATTTGGCGTTTCACTGTGTGCCGCTCGCGCTTGTGGATTCCGACTTCGCGAAGGAGCAGCTCATACTCATACTGCGCGAATGGTACATGCATCCGAACGGGCAGCTACCCGCTTATGAGTGGGCGTTCGGCGATGTCAACCCGCCGGTTCATGCGTGGGCGGCGCTGCGCGTCTATAAGATCGAGAAGAAGCGGAAAGGCTATGGCGACCGACAATTCCTGGAGCGTATCTTTCATAAGCTGTTGCTCAACTTTACGTGGTGGGTCAATCGCAAAGATGCTGACGGGATGAACATTTTTCAGGGTGGTTTTCTCGGCATGGATAACGTCGGTGTCTTTGACCGCAGCCAACAGTTGCCGACGGGTGGGCATCTTGCGCAATCCGACGGCACGAGTTGGATGGCGATGTACACGCTCAATTTGCTGGCGATTGCGCTTGAACTCGCGAGTGAGGACGCGACTTACGAAGATGTCGCGAGCAAGTTCTGGGAGCACTTCATCTACATCGCTGATGCGATGAACAAGATCGGTCAGGACAAGGTCGAGTTGTGGAATGAAGAGGACAGTTTCTTTTACGACGTGCTGCACTTACCGGGCGAAAGCAGTTTCCCGCTCAAGGTGCGTTCGATGGTCGGGCTGATTCCGCTCTTCGCCGTCGAGACGTTAGAGCCAGAGATGCTCCAACGCCTGCCCGGATTCAAGAAGCGTCTCGAATGGTTCATCGAAAATCGTCCAGACCTAACCCGCAACGTCGCGTGCATGAGGACGCCGGGCAGAGGCGAACGGCGTCTGCTCGCGGTCGTGTATGAAGAACGCCTGCGCCGCGTGCTATCGACCATGCTTGACGAGCGGGAGTTTCTTTCGCCCTATGGTATCCGCGCGCTTTCGCGCTTTCACAAGGAACATCCCTACACGCTGCGCACGGACGACACAGAGTACCGCGTTGATTATGAACCCGCCGAGTCATCGAACGGACTCTTCGGTGGAAACTCGAACTGGCGCGGCCCCATCTGGTTTCCGGTCAATTATCTGATCATTGAGAGCTTGCAAAAGTTTCATCACTATTTTGGCGATGATTTCCGTGTTGAGTGTCCGACGGGGTCAGGCAAGATGATGACGCTGTGGGAAGTCGCTACTGAAATCTCGCATCGGCTGTCTGCCATTTTCCTCGCTGACGGTGATGGACGCCGACCCGTCTATAACCATTTACAGAGCACAGCCAAGTTTCAAACTGACCCGCACTGGCGCGACCTCGTTCTCTTCCACGAATATTTTCATGGGAACACCGGCGCCGGATTAGGGGCCAGCCATCAGACCGGCTGGACCGGACTTGTCGCCAAACTCATGCAACAGAACGGCGCACCGGAGCGTGTTTGAAAAGGAAATAAAATTATGCGCAACCTTTCTCCCAACAGAACACATCAAGCGAAGCATCGCCGGCAACGTATGACGGCGGTGGCGCGCTCAACGCGATGCAAAGCCAACGAATGGGCGCGGTCCGGTCGGCGCAGCCGGTCACATTGAAGAACTTTTGAAGAGATAATCGCTGGGCGCTGACATCTCGATTGACTAAAGAAACAACCTACAGATTAACAGGAGAATATCTGATGAAGTTGAAAGTCGTATTACCGCTAATCCTTGTCATCGCGAACTTCGTGTACGCGGCTTCGCCACAGTCTTCAGTCACTCCGTCAGCCGGAGTTGCCGGCCGCCGCTCGCCCCTGCAAGTCGGCGAAATGGCTCCTGACTTCATGCTTGAAGATCAGCAAGGCCGCAAGGTGACGCTCTCCACAGCACAAGGGGAACTGCCGGCGGTGCTTGTGTTCTACCGTGGCTACTGGTGACCCTACTGTGCTCGGCAGTTAGCTGAGCTGCGCTTCCTTCTCAAACCGGAAGAGAAAGTACGACTCTACGCCATCAGCGTTGACGGGCACTCGGAGACGAAAGAGTTTGCAGCCAAGATTGCATCGGATGGTCGCGGCACTATCACGTTCCCGTTGCTGTCCGACCCAGATCATCGAACGATTGACGCCTACGGTCTGCTCGATCCCGCTTACAAAGGAAAGAAGTTTGATGGCATTCCGCACCCGGCTATCTATGTGATCGACAAAAAAGGGCGCGTCGCTTGGTCACAAGTCGAAGATGACTACAAAAAGCGGCCGGCCAACAAGGCTATTCGCGCAGTGTTAGATAAGTTGAAGTAGCAAACGCGCCTTAAACGGAAAGCGTCTCAATTAAGATTGAGATGCACATACCAACGATGGTTTTTTCATGGTAATTCTTTTTGGCTCAATAGCTGAATCGGGGAGGTAATAAAAACCCTCTCACCAGTTCTTTGAGAAAGATCGTCTCAGCCAGCATACTGATCAGATGCTGAAGATTGATAACCTCATTGACGACGCTAAGT
>JACDEG010000296.1:0-344 GCA_013816505.1 Pyrinomonadaceae bacterium
TGCGGACGAGAGTCCTCAACGAGGAGTTGCGGGAGACGTTCGACCGTTGGTATCCGAACAGTTATCGGGAAATCGAAGAGCAGAAAAAAGCGGCCTGATCTCCCCCGCTTTTTTTCGCTCTCCCGAAAGCATGACGAATAGAGTGAGAAGAATCTTTCAAAAGTTTTCACCTACGACGTTTGTTCCACAGCGCCCGTTTAAGCTCGCCCAAGTTTTGGCAGGCATTAAATTGTTTCGGCATCAACTGCTGAAGATTATCACTTCCGCTACTCGCGTAGTTTCTCGCCTTCGCTCTTGCGCGGGCGTAGCGTTTCGTCAACATTGATGCCGAGTTCCTTCTGCTT
>JACDEG010000296.1:354-817 GCA_013816505.1 Pyrinomonadaceae bacterium
GAAGAATCTTCGGGCGGAAAGCCGAGCGCGATGCGCTTCTCTCTCCACTGCAACTTTAAATCGCGCCAGAGGTGTCCGGGCGGCTCATAGCCGTAAGCGCGGTATTCACTTGGCTCGACTTTGCCTTTATCTCTAACGAATGCGGTGAAGGCATCTGTCCACTCGTCGAAGTCTTGAAAGACGTTCGTCTCCGTCGCCATATCTTCGGCTTGATTGTCGCTGTATTTCTTACCTTGCCCAAACTCTTTATAGCGCCAGAGCCGGTCGGGAACTTCTATGCCGCTATAACGGCACTGCCACACGAGCGGCGCGTAAGTATCACGGTCGTCGTCAAACGGTTCTTCATCGGGGTTGAAGTAATTTTTGTGGCGCAAGTGTTTTGGTCTGCCGTCCGCATCCAGCTCGTCGCCGCCGCCGTCACCGTAAACATAGAACGCCGCCGTCCTGCCTTCAAGGTGATTGC
>JACDEG010000296.1:827-7740 GCA_013816505.1 Pyrinomonadaceae bacterium
TGTTCGAGCTTCATCGCCAACTCCGCGTCCTTGTGTTCGATCAAATCTTCGCGCGGATTGCCGCCGTTCATGCACACAAGGCGGTCGAACATCAGCTTCAAGTTCGATGTAGGCGCGTACCAATTCACCGGCGCGATAATCGCCCATGCATCTGCGAGGTCAAGCCGCGCGTACATATCCAAATCCCACATCAAGTCGGGTTCGAGCTTGCTGTTTTTGTCATAGCAGTTGCAGGGCCAGCAACAAAGCGCCATCGAAGTCGAGACGCAGGCGTTGCAACTTTGTATTCGCGCGCGCGCATAGACGTTTCCCAAATCTTCGTAATCAATCTCCCACTCCTGCGGCAGATGATCAGCCATCCGCAGCATCAGAGCGCGCGACTTTGAATCCACGCCGGGACAGTTGTATTGCCGCCGGTCAGAGCCGGAGATGATAAGAACTCGAAAAGGTCGCTCGGCGACGGGGAGTTTTCCATTCTCGTCATTAGGTTTCATAGAAATAAATATCAAACTGAAAGTTGATCGGGCGAAAGTTCCGCGTGTCTGTGTCGCGTAGGGAGTTTGAAGCCTTCGTGTAATTCCCACGTCGCGCGCTGTCGTGTAAAGGGCATTTCCAAGATGCTTTCAAGCGCAACTTCCTCCGGCTCACGATATGCGGGAACGCCGATGTCAATTTCATCCTGCGGCACATTTAAGCGAAGCGTGCCATGTAAGTAGTCCCACACTGTGAGTCCGCTCGACCAATTCGAATCGGTCTCCGCGCGCACCGTCGAATGATGTATGCCGTGCATCCGGGGCGTGACGATGATGCGGTTAAGCGCGCGTTCAACTTCAATCGGCAAGCGGACGTTCGAGTGGTGAAACATGATCGAAAGAAACAACAGAGTCTGCCACAAGGAGAAAGCGAAGGGTGAAACTCCGATTACCATGACCTGACCAGCGCGCCATGGAACCGAGAGGGCAAGTTCGGCGAAGTGAAATCGCAATGCGGTCGAAGCGTCCATATCTAGATCGACGTGATGCACGACGTGAAAACGCCACAGCCATTCGACTTTATGCGTAACGTAGTGCCAAATATAAAGCGTATAATCCAGTAAGACGACGGCTAACGTGACTTCTAACCACGCCGGCAGGCGAGCGCACTTTAGTAATCCCCACCTGCGCCTCTCGACAAACGCGGTGAGCGGCGCGATCACGGGGCGCTCGGCTAATTGAAGTGCCATTGCGCCCGCCGCAGCGACCGCTAAATTGCGCGCATCGCGCGTAAGTTTCGATTCTGTTAGACGGCGTAATGGGCGGCGACGCTCGAACAATACGAGCGCACCGAACGCACTGAGTATCAACGGCACGCTCAACCACTCCGGAACTTTACGAAGTTTCATCAATTTTCACCGAATAAAGAATCATGCGCGGAAGTGATTGATCTCCGAAAGTCGTTTCAGGGATTTAATTCAGCGACCGAAGTATCAGCAGCAATCCGCGCCCGGTTCGCAATACGCCGTACCCGCTAAATCTGTTGCGTCGTAATCTACACCCTTCGTCTCGCGCGGGTGACGCAACGTCGAACGTTGACAATCGAAGGCGACTGCCTCTTCAAGTGATACCTCTTCGAGCGGCCCTACCGGAAAAATGTCCTCTGCGTAAGGCTCGCCGCTATAGATTTGAAATGTCTTATCGCAGACCGCAATTCTCTTTCCGCGCTCAAGGACGTGCCCGTCGTCGTCAACCACTTTGCGCCACGGACCGCGATAGACTACAGCCTGCTTGCGCTCCCAACACGCGCCCTGCTTTCCCTTGTAGGCGACCACTGTGACAGAGCGAAATTCGATGCCCTGCACCGTTCGCCACGGTTGCTCGTCTCGCTTGACGATCTCCATGCCGTAAAAGCCGGCGCGGTCGAAGGCGTTGAGAAATGCGTCCTCGCGATACGCCCCTGAGATGCAGCCCGACCAAAGTTCAGAGTCACGGCGCAACTCCTCAGGAACATCTTCGTCGCTTACGATGTCGCTGATGGCGACACGCCCGCCGCGCCGCACGACGCGGAACATCTCGGCGAACAGTTGTTCTTTGTCTTCCGGTCTGACGAGATTAAGCACACAGTTCGACAGCACGACGTTAACAGATTCGTCCCCGACGAGCGGACATTGCTCTCTTAAATTTGTGCAGTGAGCCTCGAAGCGCGCGAGGTCTGTGGATGAAGCGATGGGGTTTTCGGCGAGATACTGATCAACTTGCGTGAGGTCGAGCCTTAAGTCTTGGATGCGCCCTTTGCGGAACTCGACGTTTTGATAGCCGATCAGTTCTCCGATACTGTACCGGTACTTGTTGGCGAGCAGGAGCATTTCGTCGTTCGCGTCAACCCCGATGACGCGCCCACCTGCGCCGACGATCTGCGCAGCGATATAGCAAATCTTGCCGCCGCCCGAACCGAGATCAAGCACCACATCTCCTTCACGCACGAAGGCAGACGGGTCGCCGCATCCGTAGTCCCGCTCTTTGATTTCGTCGGGGATGATGCTCAAATACTTCGGGTCATAACTGACCGGACAGCACAAAGACTCTTGGCGCGCTTGCGCGGCTTGGCTGTACCTGTCTTTCACTGCTCTTTCGACATCTAATGATGTGCTCATCTCTTAAGTCCCTTTGCGAAATATATGAACATGTAGCTTATGCATGTTGCGGTAGCAGAGTATGTAATCTTACTTACACACCCAACTACCGTTACGGATGACGCTCCTCAAATTAGAGAAATCCTCTGCCCTGTGCGATAAGAGTCGATATTGACATCTCAATGCCGATGATCGCTCTCGACAGGCAATCCAGCATCTATCCAGTCCTGTTTACCTTCCACATAATCCCGCACGTTCATGTAGCCAAGCGCCGCCAATTCACGGGCGGCGTTTTCCGAGGCGTGTCACGTCGGATTCGCACAGTAAACGACGATCTCAGACCCCTTATCGGGCAGGAGTGCTGGCGCTAACTCGTCTACGCGGTCAGGCGGCAGGTTGATCGCGCCGGGCAGGTGCGCGTGGTGAAAGGCTTGCGCGGGCAGCGTCTCGACGAGCAGGAATTTATCCCCACGGTCAAGCTTACCCTTTAGCTCTTCCCTCGAAATTGTATTGGTCATCAATATTCTCCTTTACATATACCCCATCATCCCAATCGCCATCACGAGACCGGCGACGTTGCCAGCGGCTATTCCGGCTCCTATTCGGCTTCGCATCGCTACTCTCCGAGAAACGTCGAGACGTGCCCCGCAACTTCGTCCGGCTGGTCGAGCATCACGAAGTGGCGCGCGTCTTTGACGCGGACGAGCCGCGCACCGGGTATGTCCCGCACGAGCCGCTCGCCATATTTAAGAGGTTGGAAGACATCGTCCTCGCCCCAGACGATGAGCGTCGCGGCTTCGATCCGCGCGAGCAAAGGACTGATTTCCGTTGTCAAATTTGTGTTGAGCGCCGCCGCGTTGCGGACGAGTGAGAGCTTGCCGACTTCAGTGGCGTAAGGCGCGAGTAGTCCGTCCAGCATCTCGTCATGCGGTGATGTGGCGAAGCCCTGTTTGAGTGCTTGCTTCAGCATTGTGACCGCCGTAGATGCTGAAACTTTGCGGCGCGTCTCCGGGTGTCCGAACTGCAACATGGCTTCGATGGGCCACGAGTCGTAACAGACCGTGTTCATCACGCATAGCTTGTTTACCCGATGCGGAAAACAGGTCGCCAACCGCAACGCGATGCCCCCGCCGATATCGTGCGCGACGATATGCGCGCGTTCTATCCCGACCTTTTCCATCCACGCATCAATCATCTCTGCCTGTCGCGCGATGGAACGGTCAAAGCAGTCGCTCTTGTCCGAATAGCCGAAGCCGATGAGGTCGGGCGCGAGCACCCGATTCTGTTTCGCAAGCATGGGGATGAGGCGATGCCAGAGATAGCCCCACGTCGGAATACCGTGAATCAATATCACGGGATCGCCTGTGCCTTCGCCCATATAACTCACAAAGCGTTCGCCAACTTCCGCGACTCGCTGCATTGACTGATAGTCTCGCCAGTTCATTGCCCGCCTCCTTGTCTGTTTCCTATATCGCGGCGTGCGGCAACCGGGAAGGGCGATTGTACGAGTGTGTCCGGCGTGCGCCAGTCGAGTTCAAACAAAGCGATGTTGATGATGAGCGACGGCAGAATGTGCTCGAACTTGCGTGTCGTTTCGATGATTTCGTCCGCGTCTTCGCCGAGTTCTTCAACGCGCTCACGCGAGAGCGGCACACCGTACGGCAGAGTTTGCGCCACCTCGCCCGCCATCTTTCGTAATTGCTCTGAAGCCTGCTTGTACTCCTCGCTCTTCGTGATTGGCTTTAAAGCTCGCCAACCGGCGGCGAGGTAATCAGGCCAGAGCGCGAGCGTGCGGTAGTCGCTGTTGATCGTGGAAAGCGAAAGCGTTTGCTTGATGTCCTCGAACAATTCTTGCAGGCGTGTGTCTTCCGGCTCTTCGGCGACCATCTCCATCGGATACATCTGCGTGGGTGCTCCGCGTTCAATGAGTTCGACGCTTCCGGTTGCGCCGCCTGTCCGTTCGCCGTCAAGCGCGAGACTTACCGCACTGGTGAGAACAAGCAGCTTCGGGTTGATGTAATGATACAGATCGAGCGCCCTCCTAATCTGATAAGACTGGCTCTCGCCCAAACGCAGGCTCGTCGCGGCGTCGAGTTTTCCTAACCTTTCGGCGATGCGGACGGCTTCGGCGCGCACCCGATCAGCCGCCGTTTCAAAGGCGCGCGTCTCCGCATTAGGGCGCATCGCGTCCCACATTACGGGAAAAAACTTCTGGTACCCAGCCCACGTGCGAAAGTTCAGATTTATCCCGCTCACGCGAAGCGTTTGTCTAATCTCGTGAAAAGCGCGCTCGACCTCCCCTTCGGCTTCCGTTTCAGAAATTTGTTTTGGTTTACCAAGTCCGAACATAATCACCATCCTGTTCCCTGCCCTAAAAACTTTCGTTATAAAACGCGTAAATTCCTCACTTCAATTGCCCACGTCGGGTCATTTCCCTGATACGATCAGCCGTCCGTGCGGCGATGGCTTCGATGGTCAGCGACGGGTTGACCGCCGTCGAGGTGGGAAGGCTGAGCCGTCGCAGACGAAAAGGTTCGGCACGTCATGCGCGCGACAGTCCTTATCAACAACCGAATCAGAAGAATTACTCCCCATGCGGCATGTGCCTACGTTGTAACCCTAATAGCGTTTGCGAAAACCTTCTTTCACAACCATGATTGCTTATGACCGACTCAACGCCGCCCCTTCACTTGCGGACGTAACCGCGCGGCTAATCTATCTTTTTCACTGCGCCGTAAGCGTGATGAAGGAAGTCTGACATTGTGGCTGCCGTCAAAACGCCGACAGCGAGACGTGTGGCGCGCGGCTTGAAAATAAAACCGGCGATGAGAGCGGCGGCAACCCAAGGTCCCATGCAATAAGGGCAGGTCAGCAGATCACCGACAGCGCGCTGCATTCCTGTGCCGCGTACCTTTTCTTTCACCTCGCTTGTCCCCGCCGGCTCTACATACTCTGTAAACGGCGCACGCAAAGGGCTGGTCACGCGGTCATGGCTGATGATGCGGCTTAACTTAAAAGTCCCGACTCCGAACAGCAAGAGGTCTGCGTAATTGATGCGCTTCGGCAACTGCCGACCCGAATTTTTAGCGGCGAGCAGCATCGCCGCAAACGCCGCGTTGTAGATGCCGACGAGCGCGGCGTACCCGCCGAGCGGCATCTCCTCGCCGCCTTTGTAGCCTGCAAAAAGCCCTTGCGCTGAATCCTGCGGCGTTGAATTTTGCCGCTTCAATGTTTCCGTACCTTTTTCTTGAGACATATTCATTTGGCTTCATCGCTCGTCAACATTTCGCTTGGAATTGCCCCGACCATGCCGCAAGTCGGAAAACTCTCAACTATTGGAAGACTGTGGTATCGCTGACACAAATCCTTAAACGCCTGCGCGACCGGATTCGGTTTTCGTTCGAGCGAATAAAGACCGTTTTGATTGACTTGTCCCCTAATCTCCCGCAGCTGTATATCCCAATCCACCTGATCTTGCAGGCTGTACCACGTAAAGCCGATGACTGGCACGCCCTCTTTGCGCAACGCTTCCACGTTTTGCCAAGTCTTCCACATCCAATCAGGTCCTTTTTGAGCATCCATCGAATTGGTTTCGGTGAGCATCATCGGGCGGCGGTAACGATCGTAATACTGGCGTGCTATCGTGTTCCAGCCGAGGACGGGTCCGACCATCTCTTCGTGTCCGTCCGGGTGAACTAACCGCTCGTTCGCGGCGTAGTAGTCCATGCCCATCACGCAGTGCGGAGCCGCCCGCCTGCCGTGTTCCATAAACCATTGAAACATTTTCTTCGTCGCGCCGCTGTCCATCAGATACAGCAAGAACTTGCCCGACGGCGGATGCCCGTAGAGAAAATCGAAGGTCATAAAACGCAGTTCGTTGAGATGTTCGACTCGCTCGCGCGTCTCGGGAAAGCGTTCGTAGAACTGCTCCGCCGCTTCGCTCTGAAAGAAAACGGCGTCGGGTCGGACGTTGAGAATCCCTTCGATGGCGAGCAGCGTGGCGCGGCACATATTGGCGTGCGCCATAATCATCGCTTTGTCCGTTTTAAGCTGTTCGTTCCAGATGCCTTCTTTCCCGCTGAATTTGGCGCAAACTAGGATTTCGTTAACCGGCGTGTAGTACCTGATCCACGTGTAACGGCGGGCGAACACTTCGGCGAAGTCGGCGAAAAGCTTCGCCCAATCCTCGTTCTGAAAATCGCCCACCCAATCGGGCAGACCGAAGTGACATAGATCGAGAATCGGTATTAAGCCCATCTCGCGCATCACGGGTAGAACTTCGTCGGTAAAAGACCAATCGTACTC